>DAIPYB010000209.1:0-5566 GCA_036782955.1 Pseudoxanthobacter sp.
GATTTCGTCCTGGCGCACTTGTCGGGCGAGGGCGGTCAGGGTGTCCAGCGTGCCGGACACATTGCTGCGTGCCGCCACCATTGCTCGCATTCGCGCTTCGTTTTCGGCGGCGAACGACAGCACGATAGCTTCAGTCAGTTCCGCGAAGATGTATTCCTCCGCAAGGCTGGCCATCAGCATTTGCGGCGGCAGGCTAATGTGTGGCGGAAGGGTCGGGCGGGTAACCCGGAAACGGCCGAAATCAAACGGAAGCAGGCGTCTTGCAGTGATCGCCACGCTCGTGTGGTCGGGCAGGGCGTGGATGAGCGTTACCCGGCCCGGACCACGTTCGGCGGCAAACAGGGCTTCCGCGATGCGATCCGCCAGCATCGGCGCGTCGGCCGGGTGGCTGATCATCGGCGCCGCCCAGTCGGCCGTGAGGCCACGTGCGAGGGCTTCCGTCTGACCGCGGCTGCCCATCAGCAGCAGCTTCGCCGGCGCCGTGCCGCCACCGGTCATGGCGGCTCCGACCGCTTCCAGCACATGTTCGTTGAACGTGCCGACAAAGCCCTGTTCCGCCAGCAGCGCCACGATGGCGTGCGGTCCGTCCGATGTCGGTCCGGCGCCGGCATCTTCTCCCGGTGGCAGGAAATTCAGCGCCTCGCCGATGGTCATGGCAATCGTGGTGGCAAAGGCGCGCACGCCCTCCAGACATTCGGTCGCCTCGCGCACCCGTGCGGCGGCGATGCCGCGCATGGCGGTGATGACGGCTGAAAGCTGCTCTACCGTATGAATGCGGCTTTCGACATCCGCGAGCCGGTCACTCATGGCCGGCAGCCTGTTGTCCGGCGGCGGCGGTCAGCTGTTGTGCCAGCGTGCGGACCGCCGCGATAAGCCGTGTCCGCAGGCCGGCATCGTCGGCAGCAATATCGCCCGGCTCGGGTATGGCTGCGTCGATTGCCGCTGGCAGGGCGCTGCGCAGCGTGGCAATCCCGGTGGGGTCGAAATCATCGAGCACGCCTTCGGCGAGTGCGGCAAGCAGCGCGATCTGGTCGATGAGCCGGAGGCTGGCGAAGCGAGGTTGTGCCAGCACGGCGCGAATGCGCTCGCCGCGCGTCAGACGCGCGCGCACCCGGGTGTCCGGCATGCCGCCAAAGCGGGTGAACATCTCCAGTTCCAGAAACTGGGCATAATCCAGCCGGACGCGACCGGAAACGGCCCTGAGAGCGGGCGCCTGCGCCTTGCCGCCAACGCGGCTTACCGACAGCCCGACATCGACGGCCGGCCGCTGATTGGCGGCGAACAGGTGGGCATCAAGCACGATCTGCCCGTCGGTGATCGAGATGAGGTTGGTGGGGATGTAAGCCGAAAGATTGCCGGCGTCGGTTTCGGCAATCGGCAGCGCCGTCAGCGAACCGCCGCCCTTTTCCGCCGAAAGTCGCGCGGCGCGCTCCAGAAGACGGGCGTGGACATAGAACACGTCGCCCGGATAGGCCTCGCGGCCCGGCGGTTCGCGCGTCAGCAGGGCGAGTTCGCGGTGGGTCGCGGCGTGCCGGGTCAGGTCGTCCACCACCACCAGCGCATGACCGCCGCGATCGCGGAAATATTCGGCCATCGTGAAGCCGGCGAAGGGAGCGATCCATTGCAGGCCGGGGGCCGCGGAAGCCGGTGCCACCACGAAGATGCAGCGGTCGGCGGCGCCATGGGCCTGCACGGCGGCAATCACGCGCTCCACCGCGCTCGCCCGCTGGCCGACCGCCACGTACACGCAGACGATATCGCCGTGCTTCTGGTTGACGATGGCATCGACGGCGATGGCGGTCTTGCCCGTGGCGCGGTCGCCGATGATCAGCTCACGCTGTCCGCGCCCGATTGCGAACAGCGCATCCACCACCAGCAGCCCGGTTTCCACCGGCTCGGCCACCAGATCGCGGTCGATGATGGCGGGTGCCGGGCGTTCTGCCGGCCACTGGGCGGCAGCGGTTATCGCGCCGCCACCGTCGAGCGGCCGGCCAAGCGGATCGACCACGCGGCCTAGCAGGCCTTCGCCGACGGGAACACAAACCACCGTGCCGGTGCCGTGTACGACATCGCCGGCGGCAATGCCCGTGGCGTCATCCAGCAGAACCGCGCTCAGGCTCGTGGCATCCAGCGTGGCGACATAGCCGAACCGCTCGCCGGGAAAGCTCAAAAGCTCGTCCAGCCGCACATCCGGCAGCCCGGAAACCGTGGCGATACCATCGGCGATGTGCTCCACCCGGCCGATGGCTTCGGCGACCGGGCCAAGCGGCGTGGCGGCCAGTTTCTCCCGGCTGACCTCGGTCCAGAGGGTAGCTGCATCGGCGCCGGCAGTGGTCGGGCTCATGGCGTGCCTCCGGCCGGGCGACCGGCGGGCAGGGGCAGGGCCAGTTGATCGGAAATCGCCTCAAGGTCCGCCTTCAGGGTGTTTCGCACGGTCACATGGGCGGTCGCCAGTTCCACGCCGGCAATGAGATCGGGATCGGTTGCCGGTTCGAAGGCAACCGGCCCGCCTGCTATCGCGGCCAGATGTTGTTCCGCGGCAGCCTGCTCGGCTGGCGTCATGGCCCGGGGCACGGTGAAGCGTGGCGCAGGCACGCCATCTATGCCGCGCAGAGCTGCAATCAGCTCCGTGCGGGCTTGCTCGGGCAGCGCGGTTATCGCCGTCGCCAGACCGTCGATGAAGCCTGTCACGCGCACATCGTCCGGCAGGCGGGCAAGGAGGCGGGTTGCGATATCGAGTGCCAGCGTGCGGGCAGCCGCCGCGAAGGCGGCGGTCTCCGCCTCGCTGCGGGCCTGACGTGCCGCTGCGGCGGCTTCCTGCGACCGGACGGCCTCCGCGCGGGCCTCGGCCAGAATGGCGGCGCGGGCGGCTTCCGCCTCCCCGGCGGCCTGCTTCACGGCCTGCGCCTGCCCGGCCTGCGTGGCGGAGGCGGTGGCGCGTGCCTCTGCAAGGCTGGCTTCGGCGGCCTTGCGTGCCTCGGCCGCGGCCATCAGGTCGGCCGTTGCCGCTGCCTGCCGCTGGGCTACGATCGCGGCCAGAGGGCGGAACAGGAAACGGGCCAGAAGCCACACCAGAACCAGTGCGTTGATGGCCTGCAGGGCAAGGGTCCACCAGTCGATATGCATGGCGCGGCTCAGTGCAGGAAGGGATTGGCGAACAGCACCAGCAGCGCAATCACGAGACAGTAGATCGCCATGGTCTCGATCATGGCGAGGCCGACGAACAGGGTCCGCGACAGCGTGCCAGCCGCCTCGGGCTGGCGTGCGATGGCATCCATGGCGGCGGCAACGGCTCGTCCTTCCGCCAGTGCCGGTCCGATGGCGCCGAAGGACACCGCCAGCGCCGCCGCCAGAATGCTGACGATCTCAATGAGATTGTTCATGTCGTCCGTCCTTCTCTGGCGCGCCGTCGCCGCCGGCTGCCGCGCCGATGAACACCGTGGCCAGCACGGCGAAGATGTAGGCCTGCACGGCGCCCGTCAGCAGGTCGAGGGCCATGAGCGGAATGGGCACGATGAAGCCGGCCAGTGACAGCACGATACCGACCACGAACACACCGCTCATGACGTTGCCGAACAGGCGCACCACGAGAGAGAATGTGCGCGTGATCTGTTCCACCACATTAAGCGGAATCATCACCCACGATGGTTCGGCGAAGGTCTTCAGATAGCCGGCGGCCCCGCGCACCCGCACGCCGTGCCACAGCGTTGCCGCCAGCACGATGAGCGCAAGCGCGGCATCGGTTTCAAGATGCGCGGTCGGCGGTTCGATGCCGGGTATCAGCGAAGACCAGTTGGCGACCAGCACATAGAGAAAAATGGTGCCGATCAGCGCGCGGTAGGGTGCGGGGTCGGCCTGCATCGTGGCGCGGATCTGGTCGTCGACGGTGCCCGCGATCAGCTCCAGAACCGTTTGAAGCTTGCCGGGGCGCAGCGACAGACGCCGGGTGGCGAATGCACAGAAGCCGGCGATGATGGCCATCAGCGCCCATGTCACCACGACCGGGCTGGTGATGGGCACGGGGCCGACATGGAAAAGCGGGGTGAGCGACAGCGGCGATTCCATCACGGAGCCTCCTCCATGGCTGCGCGCGCCCGCCGCACGATGGCCTGCCGCGCGATGAGCAGCCCCAGCGCGGCGGCAAGAAGCGGCAGTGCGCCGCACAGCGCCACGCCTGCCAGCACGACACCGAGCAGCAGCAGGCGGGCCGCCTGAAGCGCCAGTGCCGGGCCGGGCCGCCCGGCGAGATAAAGCGCGGTATTGAAGCGCAGGCCGAGGAAGTAGGCCGCTCCCGCCGCTGCGCCGATGGCAAAGCCGGCCACTGCGGCCGCCACCGGATGGCTGGCGGCCACAGGCGCAAGGGTTGCGGCGGCCTCCCGCGCGGCTGACAGCAGGGTCGTCATCGGCGATGCCTCATGTATCCCGGCCCACATTGCGGTGCATCCAGCGCCATGCCGACCACAGCCCGAAGGCGGCGCCCAGCATGATGAGCGGTGCGGTGAAGAACACGCCGCTGTGTGCGAGACCATCCAGCCAGCGGCCGAGAACCGCACCGGCCAGTGTCGGCACCACGATGGTCCAGCCGAGCAGGCCGATCTGTCCGAGGCGGGCGCCGAGCGACGGCTCGGGATCGTCGCGGCCGGCCTTTTCGCGCTCTGCGGCGCGGCGCGCGGCACGGCCGGCGGCATCGCCGGCGGGCGGCTCGGGGGTATCGTCCGGCGATATCATGAAGCGGACCTCCCCTGCGCAGGGCCGGGTGCCGGCGGATGGGCGAATGCATCCGGGCCGGGGCGCAGATATCGCATCATCTGGCGCACGGCGCGGGCGTGAAGCTGGGTTTCCTCGACACGTGCCTTGCGTGCGGTTTCCTGAGCGGCGGCGCGGAAGGCGGCGACCGTGGCCTCCAGCGTCGCCAGATCGTCTCCCACCGTGCCGGTGCGGCAGGCGATGGAAACCCGGCGGCCGTCTTCCACCCGCAGCACGCCGCCGCCGTGGGCGCAGAAGCGCCACCCGCCCTCTGCATTGCGCCAGCGGACAACCGACGGTGACAGCACGGTGATGTAATCGGCATGGCCGGGCAGGATGCCGAATCCGCCGCTTTCGTCTTCTGCCCGCACCGAGACCGTGTCTTGCCGGGCCAGAATACGGGTCGGGGTGGCGATCACCAGTTCGAGGTGCTTCGCGGCGGGCGGAACGGCGCTGTCGCTCATTGGCTGCTTCCTCCCTCAGGCACGGGTTGCTTTCTCGCGGGCACGAGCCTCGTCGAGCGTTCCCACCATGTAGAGCGCGCTCTCCTGCCAGTCGTCGCATTCGCCGGCGAGGATGGCGCGGCAGCCGGCCAGCGTATCGGCAACGGGCACGGAGCGGCCGGCGACGCCGGTGAAGGCCTCCGTGACCGAAAAGGGCTGGGTCAGGAAGCGTTGCAGGCGCCGGGCCAGGTTGACGATGCGGCGGTCTTCGCTGCCCAGTTCTTCAAGGCCCAGCAGGGAAATCACATCCTGAAGGGCACGATAGTGCTCGATGGTCCGGCGCACGGCGAGCGCGATATCGGCGTGTTCCTGCCCTA
>DAIPYB010000210.1:0-5540 GCA_036782955.1 Pseudoxanthobacter sp.
GAGGTGATGGCGACCGACGCGCTGGCCCGTTTCCGCCGTCTCGATGGCGACGAGGTTTATTTCCTCACCGGCACCGACGAGCATGGCATCAAGATGGTGCAGACGGCGGCGCGCGAAGGCCTGACGGCCCGCGAACTGGCCGACCGCAACGTGCCGCTGTTCCAGCGCATGGTCGCCGCTGTCGGCGCCTCGAATGACGATTTCATCCGCACCAGCGAGCCGCGCCACCACGAAGCCTCGAAGGCGATCTGGCAGGCGATGGAGGCGGCCGGCGATATCTATCTCGATACCTATGACGGCTGGTATTCGGTGCGCGACGAGGCATTCTATGCCGAAAGCGAAACGATCGTCGGCGAGGATGGCGTGCGTCGCGGCCCGCAGGGCACGCCTGTGGAGTGGGTCAAGGAGGAAAGCTATTTCTTCCGCCTTTCCCGCTATGCCGAGCCTCTGCTGAAGCACTACGAGGAAAACCCGGATTTCATCGGTCCGGACGAGCGGCGCAACGAGGTGGTCAGCTTCGTGCGCGGCGGCCTCAAGGACCTTTCCATTTCCCGCACTACCTTCGACTGGGGCATTCCGGTGCCCGGCAATCCGCGCCATGTCATGTATGTGTGGGTCGATGCGCTCACCAACTATCTGACCGGCGTCGGCTATCCCGATACCGACAGCGACAGCTACCGGCGGTTCTGGCCGGCGGATATCCATGTCATCGGCAAGGATATCGTGCGCTTCCATGCCGTTTACTGGCCGGCCTTCCTGCTTTCGGCCGGCCTGCCGCTGCCGCGTCGCGTCTATGCCCACGGCTTCCTGTTCAACCGCGGCGAGAAGATGTCGAAGTCGGTTGGCAACGTCATCGATCCCATTGGCCTCATCGAGCACTATGGGCGCGATCAGGTGCGCTATTTCTTCCTGCGCGAAGTGCCGTTCGGGCAGGATGGCAACTATAGCCACGAGGCAATCGTCGGGCGCATCAATGCCGATCTCGCCAACGATCTCGGCAATCTGGCGCAGCGCTCGCTGTCGATGATCGCCAAGAACCTTGGTGGCACGGTGCCGGCGCCGGGTGCGTTCACGGCCGCCGACGAGGCGATACTGGCGCGCGCCGACGCGCTTTACGATCTGGCGCGTGCTGCCTTTGCGAAGCAGGAAATCCACCTCGCCCTCAATCACATCTGGGCGGTGGTGGCGGAGGCAAACCGCTATTTCGCCGGCGAGGAGCCGTGGACGCTGCGCAAGACCGATCCGGCGCGCATGGCGACGGTGCTTTATGTGACGGCGGAAGTCGTGCGGCAGGTAGCGGTTCTGGCGCAGCCGGTCATGCCGGAAGCCGCCGGGCGGCTTCTGGACCTGCTCGGAGTTTCGCCGGAAGGGCGCCTGTTCGCCGCCCTCGGCCCGGCCGGCCGCCTCACGCCCGGCACGGCGCTGCCCGCGCCTTCGGGCGTGTTCCCGCGTTATGTGGAGGCGGAGCACGCCGGTTCGTGATGCTTGTTGACAGCCACTGCCATCTCGATTTTCCCGATTTCGCGCAGGAGCGCGATGCCGTCGTCGCGGCCGCCAATGCCGCCGGCGTCGGTCACATGGTCACCATCTGCACCCGCGTGCGCCGGTTCGCGGAGATCCGGGCCATTGCCGAGACCTATGACTGCGTGACCTGTTCCGTCGGCACGCATCCGCACAATGCGGGTGAGGAGACCGATGTGACGACGGACGAGCTGGTGCAACTGGCCGCACATCCGCGCGTCGTGGCGATCGGGGAAAGCGGGCTCGATTATTTCTACGACAGTGCCCCGCGCGATGCGCAGGAGCAGGGTTTCCGACGTCACATCGCGGCGGCGCGCCAGACCGGATTGCCGCTGGTGATCCATACCCGGTCGGCCGACGAGGATACGGCCCGCATTCTGCGCGAGGAAATGGCCATCGGGCCGTTCCCGGCGCTGCTGCATTGTTTCTCGTCCGGGGCCGAACTGGCGCATGTCGCGCTCGATCTCGGGCTCTATATCTCGTTTTCCGGCATCCTCACCTTCAACCGCTCGCAGGATGTGCGCGATATCGCGGCCACCGTGCCGCTGGACCGGCTGCTGGTGGAGACCGACGCGCCCTATCTGGCGCCGACGCCTTATCGCGGAAAACGCAATGAGCCGGCCTATGTGGCGAAGACGGCGGCGGTGCTGGCGAAGGTGAAAGGCGTGAGCGAGGCGGAGATCGCCGCGGCGACCACGGCCAATTTCTTCCGCCTGTTCACGCGCGCGGCGGCGGTTGCCGGGGTGGCGCCAGAGGCGGCGCGATAAGAGGCGCTGCCGGCAGCGGCATCGGGGCAGGCGAGGAACGATGGTGAGCACGGACACGGACGCAGCGGCGGAAACCCGACTGGAGTTCACCATCCTCGGCTGCGGCTCGTCCGGCGGCGTGCCGCGCGTGGGCGGGGACTGGGGGCGCTGCAACCCGGCCAATCCGCGCAATCGCCGGCGGCGATGTTCGCTGCTCGTGCGCCGCATCGCGCCGCACGGCGTGACCACCGTTCTCATCGACACCGGCGCGGACATGCGCGAGCAACTGCTTTCGGCGGACGTGCCGGATGTGGATGCCGTGCTCTATACTCACGCCCACGCCGATCACGTCCACGGCATCGACGATCTGAGGGCGCTGGCGCTCGTGCGGCGGCGGCGGATCGATGTGTACATGGACGAGCCGACCTCGCTGCGATTGCACGCGGCGTTCGGCTATTGCTTTGCCACGCCGCCGGGGTCCGGCTATCCGCCGATCCTGACCGAGCACCGCATCCGGCCGGGGCACCCGATCACCGTCAGCGGACCGGGCGGGGATATCGCCGTGATGCCTTTCCTGCAGCACCACGGCGAGATCGATTCCCTCGGCTTCCGGATTGGCGGCGTTGCCTATTCCAGCGACGTGTTCGGATTGCCGGACGAGAGCCTTCCGCATCTCGCCGGGCTCGATCTCTGGATCGTCGATGCGTTGCGCGATACGCCGCATGTCAGTCATTTTTCGGTCGCCGATGCGCTGGCGTGGATTAAACGCTTGCGGCCGCATCATGCCGTGCTGACCGATCTGCACGTCGATCTCGATTATGACGAGCTGGCTGCAAGGCTTCCGGCCGGCGTCGAACCGGCTTACGATGGCCTCTCGTTCAGCTTTGCCGTGCGGGAGCGTGGCGGCAGCCACCGCGAGGTGGTTTCCTTCGCCGGCTACGGCCCGGGTCGGCAGGGATCGGCCGCCCAGCAGCAGCAACAGGGCTGAAACGGACTGACGCGACACAAGGGGCCACCGCTGGCAACCGGGTGTCATTTTCCTGTCATCGAGCGGGTTCACCCCTGCCGCATCATTAGTGTTGCGGCCGGGGTGCGTGCCTTGCGTGCCTCGCGCGGTCGTGGCAGCGACCGGCGAACAGGGGCGTTTTCCCATGCGCTTTATTCAAGTCTTCGAGCTGTCGGATTTCTTCGATTCCATTGCCAGCATCGTCGTGGCCTTCATTCTCGGCACGCTGATCGGGGCGGAGCGGCAATATCGGCAGCGCGTCGCGGGTCTGCGGACCAATGTGCTGGTTGCAGTCGCCTCGGCGGTGTTCGTTGATCTCGCCATGCGTGTTGCCGGGCCGGATGGCGCCGTGCGCGTCATTTCCTATGTCGTTTCCGGCGTCGGCTTTCTCGGCGCGGGCACCATCATGAAGGAAGGGGCCAACGTGCGCGGCCTCAACACGGCGGCAACGCTGTGGGGGTCGGCCGCCGTCGGGGCCTGCGCAGGTGCGGACATGCTGGCGGATGCCGTGCTGGCGACGATTGCCGTCATCATGGGCAATACGCTGCTGCGGCCCGTGGTGAATGCCATCAACAGCACGCCGCTGAACGCCCACGCGGTCGAAGGCGAGTTCGATGTGCGCGTGACGGTTGCCGACGACGCGGCCCCGGAGATGCGTGTCTATCTCACGCGCCTCTTTGCGGCACGCGGTCTGCCCGTGGCCGAAGTCGAGATGGAAGAGGTATCCGAGCACACCATGGATCTGGTGGTGACGCTGGTGGCGACGTCGCTCGATACCGCCATGCTGGAAAAGGTGCTGGATGAAGTGCGCCGCGACAAGCGCGTGCGCCATGCCGGCTGGGAAATGAACACCGCTGACAAATAATCGGCCGGATCGTTTCGGCTGAGACCTGTCCGGCGCAATGGCGCCGGACAGGTCACGGCAGCTATTGCGCGCGCGAGCGCACGCGGAACGCGGTGAGCCGCAACATCAGGCGGGCGAGGCCTTCTGGCATGTGCGCCAGCAGATGCACGCTCAGCGCCAGCGGCAGGGGAAAAGCAACCAGCCGCCGCCCGGCTGCTTCCGCCTTCGCGATGCGCTGTGCCGCCTGATCGGCCGTCAGCACGAACATCTTCGCGCCGACGAACTGGTCGCCCATCGGGGTCTGCACGAATCCCGGGCACACGACGGTGACGTTGATGCCATCCCCCTTCAGGGCATCGCGCAGGGCGATGCCCCATTCCTTGATGGCAGCCTTGGAGGCGCTGTAGGCCGGGGCCTCGCCGAGACCGCGAAGGCCGGCAAGCGAACTGACCAGAACAATGCTGCCGCGCCGGCGCGCCTGCATGGCCGGCACCAGCGGCATGACCGTGTTGATGGCCCCGAGCGCATTGACCGACAGCACGCGGCGCGCGTCTTCCGCCGATTCAAATGTGCCCGTAGGCGAAAGGCCGGTGGAGATACCGGCGTTTGCGATCACGATATCCACGGGTGCTGTTGCGGAAAAGCCGGCAAGCCAGTCCTGCATGGCGGAGCCGTTGGCGACATCGAGCACCGCGCTTTCGACAGCGGCACCCTTCGCGGAGGCCTCGGCGGCGATTGTCGCAAGGCGCGCGGCGTTCTGCCCGATCAGGCCCAGCCGGACACCCGGCGCTGCATAAAAGCGCGCCAAGGCTGCCCCGATGCCGCTCGATGCGCCCGTAATCACGATGGAAGTGACCGCCGCTGTCGTTGCCTCTGCCACCATGATCCCCGGTTCCCCTTCAGAAGATCGATTGTCGTCGAGCTATAGCCGATCGCCGCCGGTTCCGGCACGGAGCAGATCAAAACCGGCTGAAATGATGTCGCTGGCAACAGGGCAAAAAAAATGCCGGACCATGAGGCCCGGCTAAGTCGTCGTATCCGAAGATACGACACCTTCCAGAGGGGAACAGCTGGCGATCGGGGCAGCAGCGAACCGTGAGGTGCGCTGCAAGATCAACCAACTGATGGTCTTTTCCCATAAGGCACGGCTATCGACAAGCAGGTCAGATTGCAGCGCAGATATGCAAAGGCTGCATTTCGATTGGGCAAATGCTGCCCTTGAAGTCATTCAGTTGTCATCTGACCCTTCGCCTAAAGGGCTCTTAAGGAAAAAAATCATTCCGTGGGCTCAATATCGGCTGCCAGTGGGCGCATGGCGTGCGGAAAAGGCCGGCATGGAAACGCAGAGAGCGCCGCTTTCCGTTTGGAGGAAGGCGGCGCTCTCTGTCTTGCACGGGACAGGATCGGCGGCGGTCAGCCCCGC
>DAIPYB010000211.1:0-5540 GCA_036782955.1 Pseudoxanthobacter sp.
CACTGAAACCGGCCGGCGGTGCGGGGCTTGCCGCGCCGTCACTTCTGGAAGATCAGCGCCGCCCCGGCCGCGATCAGGACAAAGCCACCGATCTGGCTCCAGCTCATCGGCTCCTTCAGGTACAGCGCGGAAAAGCCCGCGAAGATCACCAGCGTGATGACCTCCTGAATGGTCTTGAGCTGTGCGGGGGAATAAACCGCCGAGCCGAAGCGGTTCGCCGGCACCGCGAAGCAATATTCCACGAAGGCAATCGCCCAGCTCGACAGGATGACCAGCAGCAGCGGGGACGACTTGTATTTCAGGTGGCCGTACCACGCGAACGTCATGAAAATGTTCGAGACCAGCAGCAGCCCGATCGGCAGCAGCTTGGCCATGGGACCGGACGTGGGGACGAGTGCGGCGAGGTTCATCGTGGCTCCGGCGGGTGCGTGGGAGGCGGCTTGGGGGGGGCACTTTCCCGCAGGCCGCGGCAAAGACGGCGAAGCGGCGATCCGGCCCGCTCTAGGCGCAAAGCCCGTCCCCCGCAAGGGGTGAACCCGCAGGCCCGACGAATGGCGCGAGGCCGGGCATGATAGGCGTTCCCCGCCCTGATCCTGCGGGTCTTGATCCCGGCAACCTTGATCTTGAAGGCCATCGGGCGTTCCATGCGCCCCGCTGCCGGGTGTTCCGTCCGGCCGGCTTCAGGAGAGCCCCATGACCGGCCACGGTTCCGCCCTGCCCCGTCCCTACTGGCACCAGATGCGCGCCGGCGACATCGCCGCCGGCGACACCGCACGCTGGATCGCCGTATTGCCGGTGGCAGCCATAGAGCAGCACGGGCCGCACCTGCCGCTCGGCACCGACCTCGTGATCGCCGATGGGCAGGTGGCGCGCATCGTCGACCTGATGCCGGCGGAACTGGCGGTGACCTTCCTGCCCGTCCAGGCAATCGGCTGCTCGCTGGAACACACCGACGTGCCCGGCACGCTGTCTCTCGACTGGGACGTGGCGGTGCGCACATGGACCGGCATCGGCGCCGCACTGGCGCACGCCGGCATCCGCAAGCTGGTCATTGCTTCAAGCCACGGTGGCAACATGAGCGTGGCCGATATCGTGGCGCTGGAACTGCGCGCCCGTTACGGCATGCTGGTGGTGGTGACCCGCTTCGGCCGGTTCGGCCAGCCGGAGGGGGTGTTCAGCCGGCAGGAGCAGAGCCTCGGCATCCATGGCGGCGATATCGAAACGTCGATCATGCTGCATCTGGCGCCGGAACTCGTGGACATGGGCGAGGCGGCCAGCTTCGCCTCGGCGCAGGAGGAGCACGCCCGCCGCTTTACCCATCTGCGCGCCTATGGAAGCCACGGCTATGGCTGGATGGCCCGCGACCTCAACCCGGAAGGCGTCGTCGGGGCCGCCGACGCGGCGACTGCGCAGAAGGGCGTCGCCAGCCTGACCCACACGGCGGAAGGCTTCATCGCGCTGCTGCGCGATGTCGACGGCTTCGACGTCAGCGGCTTTCGGCCGGTGACGCGCTGAGGGGCTTTTCCGCCGCCTTCGCCAGCGCCTCGTCAAGTTCGGCAAACGACGGGAACACGCACACCCGCAGCTTCGAGACGCGGCCGCGCAAGGCGACCTCGTCGCTCTTCAGCCGTTCCGGATCGAGACCGGCCGCGCGCGCCACCGCATTGGAAACCACCACCACGCCGCCGCAATCGCGCGCCATCGATTCCAGCCGGCTGGCGGTGTTGACCGTGTCGCCCAGCGCCGTGATCGTCGCCGCCTCGCGGCCGCCCGCCTCGCCCACGCGCCCCAGAATGACCGGCCCGGCATGAATGCCGATGCCGATGCGCAGCGGCTGGCCGAGACTGGCAGCAAATTCAGCATTGAGCTTGTCGAGCGCCCGTCCCATGCCGGCCGCCGCCTTCATCGCCGCCAGGCTGCCGGCACGACCGCCGGCACCGATGCCAAAGATCGCCATCACGGCATCGCCGATGAACTTGTCCACCTGACCGCCCGCCGCCCGCACCTCGTGGGCCATGGCGTCCAGATAGCGGTTCAGCAGATAGACGATATCGAACGAAAGCCCCCGTTCGGACAGGCTGGTGAAGCCGCGCATGTCCACGAACAGGATGGCGACCGTCTCCTCCACGCCCCAGTGATAGGCATCCGCGCTTTCGCCGGCGCTGGCGGTGTGGCTGTGAACCGGCAGCAGCGGCACCACGCGCAGATCGGCGGTGGGCACGATCTGGCAGGCAAGGCGCACGCCCGGCGCGGCATGAACCCGCGCCAGCACCGCCGCCTCGGCCTCGTCCGGCGGCGGCAGGGTCTCCGCGCCGGCCAGAATGCGGGTGCGGCAGGTGGAGCAGCGCGCCCGACCGCCACAGACCGAGGCCATGGGAATGCCGCGCTCCCGCGCGGTTTCCAGCAGGGTCGCCCCCGGCAGCGCGCGCACCTGCCGCCCGCCGGGGAATGTGATGGTCACCCCCTGCCGTGCGATCATCGCCCGGCGCAAGGCAATGAGAACCACCAGAGCAAACAATACCGTGGCCGCCGCCACGCGAATGGTCACCACCACGTCGCCGGCCCACGCAGCGGCCTGCCCGGTCATGGCCCGTGCGGCAACGGGCTCGATGCCGGCGGCAATGCGGCGGGCGGCGTCCGTCCAGCCCCACTCGGCGAGCAGCGGCACCGCCACCGCCAGCCCCAGAGCCAGCGGGCGGGCCTTGCGATACCACCCGCGTCCGCGCAGCCAGTAATGCAGTCCGATGCAGCCGTGGAACCACACCAGCACCATCAGCAGCGTCTGCTGCACCCGGCTCGATGGCCACATCACCTGCAATACGCGGTCATATGAGTCGTCGACGCCGAAGGTGAAACGCACGCCCATAGTGCCCATTACATGGGAGACGAGCAGGAACGGAATGACGAGGCCGCTCAGAAGCTGCAGCGCCTCCCACACCGGCATCGCCAGCGTCCGGCGACCCGCAGTGCGCGTCAGCGTGAGGCAGACATGCACCAGCGCCGCGCCGATGAGCAGGGTCTCACCCGGCAGCGACTGCCAGAATCCGGTGCGCACCGCCTGCACCGCCAGCATCAGCGGCAGCGAGACGATGCCCAGCGCGTGGTTCAGGAAGTGCGTGAGCGCAAAGGAGAACAGCACCAGCCCGGAACCCAGCCGCAGCCGCTGCGCGGTGAGCGCGCCGAGGCGATGCCACAGGTCTGCCGGCAGGAAGCGGGGGGCCATCTGCCGCGCCGTCAGACGGCGCGCACCTCTTGCACCTCAGGCACATAATGGCACAGCAGGTTCTGGATGCCGTGGCGCAGGGTTGCCGTGGACGAGGGGCAGCCGGAGCACGCCCCGCGCATGGTCAGATAGACCACGCCGTCGCGGAAGCCCTTGAAGGTGATGTCGCCGCCATCCTGCGCCACCGCCGGGCGGACGCGCTCCTCGATCAGTTCCTTGATCATGCCGACGGTTTCCTCGTCGGCGACGTCGAAGAACTCACCGTCGTCATCGCCATGGGCCTGATCGCCGATCACGGCATCGCCCGCCAGATAGTGCTCCATGATGGCGCCCAGCACGGCCGGCTTGAGATGCGCCCACTCGGTCTCGTCCCGGGTGACGGCAATGAAGTCGGTACCGAGCAGCACGCCGGTCACGCCCGACACGCCGAACAGCCGGCTGGCGAGCGGCGAGGAGGCCGCCTCGCCGGAGGTGCGGTATTCCCGCACGCCATCGGCCAGAACGCTGCGACCGGGCAGGAACTTCAGGGTCTGGGGGTTCGGCGTGGTTTCAGTCTGAATGAACATCGCACAGCATCCGCTTGGGCCCAGCCCCCCATCGCCGTCGCGATGTGCCGGGCACAGGACGTTTTCCGCATCGCGCTCCGCCCGCGCAGGGCCGCCACGCCGGCCGGGCGCCCGTTGAGGGCCAGCCGGCAAACGCGCTTGCCCGCGCGGCTGGCCGCGAGGCATTGTCTGTTGTGTATATAGGGCGTGTGTGCGCCATGGCGAAGCCCCGTTGAGGCACGGCAGGCGAAGAAGCGCTGTCGCCGCGCGCTGAACGATCCGCCAGCCGGTCACATGCCAGCGAAGGATGTTCCGCCATGCCGCCAGCCGCCGCGACCGGTCTTGCCGCCCTTCCGGCTTCTCCCGCCGCCGTTCTCGGCCTCCTCGCCATCACCCATCTGCTGACCGCGATGATACCGGGCCCCAACACCGTGCTGGTCGGGCACCTTGCTGCCTCGCGCAGCCGCGCCGCCGGGCTGGAGGCCGCAGCCGGCGTGGCGACGGCGACCCTGATCTGGGTGGTGGTGGCACTGGCCGGGGCCGGGCTGATGATGCGCGAGGCCGGGGCGTTCTATCACGGCCTGCGGCTGGCCGGGGCGCTCTATCTGCTTTACGCCGGCTGGCGGATGATCCGCGCCGGCCTTCGCCCCGCGCCGCCCGCGGGCAACCCGGCAGGCACAGCGGCATCGGGCACGGCAACGGCAGGATTACGGGCTGCCGGCAGGCCGTTCGTCCGCGGCCTCCTGACCACGCTGACCAACCCCAAATCGGCGATCTTCTGGACGTCGGTCTTCATGGTGATCCTGCCGCCCGCGGCCGGCCCCGGCCTGCGCACGGCCGCTGCCGCCCTGGTCACCGGCCAGTCGGCGGCGTGGTATGGCCTGATCGCCCTGACCTTCTCCACCGCTCCGGTACGCGCATCCTATGCCCGCGCCGCCCGCGCGCTCGACCTCGCCGCCGGCGTCGTCATGACCGGGCTCGGCCTTCGGCTGGCCGCCGACGTGCAGCGCGACCTGATGCCGTGACGGCACTCACGCCCCGGCGGCAATATCCTCATCGGAGAGCGTGCCGGGCACGATGGTAATCGGCACCGGAAAGGTGCCGGAGGCCCGGCCGGCAATGGCTGTCACCAAAGGCCCCGGCCCCTCGGTGTCCGTGCCGGCGGCCAGCACCAGAATGGCGATATCGGTGTCCTCGCCGATCAGGGACAAAATCTGCTCGGCACGGGTTCCTTCGCGGATCACGGTTTCCGGCACGATACCGGCAATTGAGCGTGCTCGCTCCACTGCCCGTGCCAGCACATCCTCCGCCTCGCCCCATGCCTCGGCGCGCATCACTTCCTCCACGCCCAGCCAGCGCGGCGCACCGGCCTCCGGCACGATGACGTAGAGCATGACCACGCCGCCGGCGGTGCGCTGGGCGCGCCGGGCGGCATAGACGATGGCGCGATCGCATTCCGGGGTGTCGTCGATGACGACGAGGAATTTGCGCCGGTGGCCTTCAAGAAACGAGGAACGGGGTGCGGTCATGCTGCCGACTGTGCCACCGGCCTTCCCCGCCGACAAGCGAGGAGGCCGGCGGGAAAGCCGGAACGCCGCCGGATTCCGCCCGGAAGATCAGTTGGAGAAGCGGAACAGCATGATATCGCCGTCCTGCACCACATATTCCTTGCCTTCGTCACGGGCCTTGCCGGCTTCCTTGGCGCCGGCTTCGCCGTTGAAGCGGACAAAGTCGTCGTAGGCGATGGTCTGGGCGCGGATGAAGCCCTTCTC
>DAIPYB010000212.1:0-5536 GCA_036782955.1 Pseudoxanthobacter sp.
CACCATCTTCTTCTGGGTCAACAAGTCCTATTCCCGCGGGTTCGTCGAACTGGCGGGGGCGGATTTCCGCGTCGAGCCGGCGGTCGATTTCCGCATGCTGTCCGATCCGCGCGACCTTGAGCGGCTGAAGCTGGCCTTGCGGCGCGGGGCGGCGGTGTTGCGCGATCCTATGATGACGCCGTTTGCCGGGACGGTGTTCCCGTCCAGCTATTCGCCCCGCGTGGCGAAGATCGCGGTGCCGGGCAGTGCCAATGCCCTCCGGCGTGGATTGCTGTCCGGCCTGCTCGATCTTGCCGGACCGCTGCGCGGGGCGCTGGTGCACAGCGCCATTACCCTCGGCACCACGCTCGATGGCCTGCTGGCGGACGATGCGGCGCTGACGGCCTTCGTGGAGCGCCACGTCGGCGGTACCTGGCATGCCAGCGGCACCTGCCGCATGGGCGCCGATGACAATCCCATGGCGGTGACGACGCCGACGGGCCGGGTGCGCGGCGTTGAAGGCCTGCGGGTGTGCGATGCCTCGCTGATGCCGTCCATTCCCTGCGCCAACACCAACATTCCCACCATCATGATCGCCGAACGCATCGCCGATTTCATCCGGCAGGGCCGCTGAGCCCCGGCCCGGTCAGGAGCCCCCAATGGATCACGCGCTTCAGTTCTATATCGGCGGCGAATGGGTGGACCCGGCCGTTCCGGCGACGCGCGCCGTCATCGATCCGGCTACCGAGGCCCCGTTCGCCACCATCGCCATGGGATCGGCGGCGGATGTGGACAAGGCGGTTGCCGCCGCACGCGCGGCTTTTCCGGCCTTTGCCGCCACCAGCCCCGAAGAGCGGCTGGCGCTGCTCTGCCGCATCGAGGCCCTTCTGGCGCAGCGTCTCGACCTGTTCGGGGCGACGATCTCGCGCGAGATGGGGGCGCCGCTGGCCATGGCCTGCCGCGAGCAGGCGGGCATCGGCGTGGCCCATTTCCGCCAGACCATCCGGGCGCTGAAGGAATTTCCCTTTGCGCGGATGCAGGGCACGACCCGCATCGTGCACGAGCCCATCGGCGTCGTCGCCATGATCACGCCGTGGAACTGGCCGCTGAACCAGATCGCCTGCAAGGTGGCGCCGGCGCTGGCGGTCGGCTGCACCATGGTGCTGAAGCCCTCCGAAATCGCCCCCCTCGATGCCGTTCTCTTCGCCGAGCTGCTGCACGAGGCCGGCGTGCCGCCGGGGGTGTTCAACCTCGTGCAGGGCGATGGCCCTGCGGTCGGGCAGGTGCTGGCCGCCCATCCGGAGGTCGACATGGTGTCGTTCACCGGCTCCACCCGTGCCGGTGTGATCGTCGCCAGGGCGGCGGCCGACACGGTGAAGCGGGTTCATCAGGAACTGGGCGGCAAGTCGCCGAACATCATTCTGCCCGGCGCTTGTCTTGAGGAAGCGGTCGCACGCGGCGTGCGTGCGGTCGTCGACAATTCCGGCCAGTCGTGCAACGCGCCGACGCGGATGCTGGTGCCGGCCGGCCGCATGGCCGAGGCGCTGGCCATTGCCCGCGCAACGGCGGATGCCGTGCGCGTCGGCCCGCCCGATGCCGCCGATACCGATATCGGCCCGGTGGTGAGCGAGCTGCAGTTCAACCGCATCCAGAGCCTCATCGAAGCCGCCATTGCCGAAGGCGCGCCGCTGGTGGCCGGCGGGCCGGGCCGGCCGGACGGCCTGAGCCGCGGCTATTATGTGCGCCCGACCGTGTTCGGCCCGGTCACCGGCACGATGCGCATTGCGCGTGAGGAAGTGTTCGGCCCGGTGCTGGTCATCATGGGCTACGACAGCCTTGACGAGGCCGTGACCATCGCCAACGACACGCCCTATGGTCTGGCGGCCTATATTCAGGGCGACCCGGCCGAGGCCCGCGCGCTCTCCGGCCGCCTCCGGGCCGGCACCGTGCGCCTCAACCGCTCGGCATGGGACGGGGCCGCCCCGTTCGGCGGCTACAAGCAGTCCGGCAACGGGCGCGAATACGGTGCCTTCGGGCTGGAGGCCTTTCTGGAAGTGAAGGGCGTCGTCGGCTGGGACGAGGGAGAGCCGGCGTGACCGCGCTGACCGGAACCCTGCTCTACAGGGGCGACCCGGAGCGCGGCGCCCTCTGGGCGCAGTGCCTGCAGCGCGCCGCGCCGCAGATCACCTTCCGTCAGTGGCCGCAGGCCGGCTTGCCGCAGGATGTGTGCCCGCAGGAGGTGCGGTGGCTCGCCGTCTGGCAGCCGCCGGCGGACTTCGCCGCGCAGTTTCCCAATCTGCGGCTGGTGTTCTCGCTCGGCGCCGGCGTCGATCATTTCGATCTTGCCGCCCTGCCGGCCGGCCTGCCGCTCATCCGCATGACGGAAGCCGGCCTTGCCGCGGCAATGGCCGATTATGTGACGCTGGCGGTTCTGGCGCTGCACCGCGATTTCATCCGCTACGGTGCCCAGCAGCGGCGCGCGGAATGGCAGGAACACCGCGTGGTGCCGGCGGCCGGCCGCCGCGTCGGCATCATGGGGCTCGGCCGTCTCGGGCAGGCGGCGCTGGAGCGGCTGCGGCCGTTCGGCTTTCCGCTCGCCGGCTGGAGCCGCACGCCGCGCGCCCTCGACGGCATCGAGACCTTCGCCGGCGAGGCCGGGCGCGCCGCCTTTCTCGCCCGCACCGACATTCTCGTCTGCCTGCTGCCGCTGACGCCGGAAACGCGCGGCCTGATCGATGCCGGCTTTCTTGGCGCCCTGCCGGCCGGGGCGGCAATCGTCAATGTCGGCCGGGGTGCCCATCTCGACCAGCCTGCGCTGCTTTCCGCGCTCGATTCCGGCCACATCCGCGCCGCCGTGCTGGATGTGACCGAGCCCGAGCCGCTGCCGCCCGATCATTGCCTCTGGCACCACCCGGCGGTGTGGCTGACGCCGCACATCGCCACCCAGACCGACCCCCAGGCTGCCGTCCGTCAGGTTCTGGAGGCCATCGCCCGGCACGAGGCCGGCCTGCCCCTTGAGGGCAGGGTCGATCCCGCCCGCGGCTACTGAGCCGATCCCGCCGCTGAAATCAGGGTTTCCGCCATGCCTGCCCCGTCTCCTGTCGTCTCTCCCGCAACGCCTCTGGCCGGCCGCCTTGCCGATCCGGGCCTTTTCATCGAACGCGCCTTCATCGACGGTGCGTGGGTCGGCGCGGACAGCGGCGCCACGCTTGCCGTTGAGGATCCGGCAACCGGCGCAACCATCGGCACCGTTCCGGCCTGCGGTACCACGGAGACCGAAGCCGCCATCGCCGCCGCCGAAGCGGCGTGGCCGGCGTGGCGGGCGAAGCCGGCGGCCGAGCGCGCCGACCTTCTGGAGCGCTGGTATGGGCTGATGATGGAGAATGCGGCCGATCTCGCCCTGCTCATGACCGCCGAGCAGGGCAAGCCGCTGGCGGAAGCGATGGGCGAAATCCGGTATGGCGCCGGTTTCATCCGCTGGTTCGCCGGCGCGGCGCGGCGCATCGATGGCCTCTTGCTGCCGGCACCCACGGCCGACCGGCGCATTCTGGTGCAGAAAGAGCCGGTCGGCGTCTGCGCCATCATCACGCCGTGGAATTTCCCCAACGCCATGATTACCCGCAAGGTGGCGCCGGCCCTTGCCGCCGGCTGCACCGTGGTCATCAAGCCATCGGAACTGACGCCTTATTCGGCGCTGGCGCTGGTGGCGCTGGCGGAAAAGGCCGGTATTCCGCGCGGCGTGGTCAACATCGTCACCGGGCTGGCGCCGGCCATCGGCGCTGCGCTCACGGCAAGTCCGGTGGTGCGCAAGCTGTCGTTCACCGGTTCCACCGCCGTCGGCGCGCTGCTGATGCGGGAGAGTGCTGCAACCATCAAGCGCCTCAGCCTTGAACTGGGCGGCAACGCGCCGTTCATCGTGTTCGACGATGCCGATCTCGATGCGGCGATTGCCGGCGTCATGGCCTCCAAGTTCCGCAATGCGGGGCAGACCTGCGTGTGCGCCAATCGCATTTTCGTGCAGGCCGGCATTCATGACCGCTTCGTGGAGCGGCTGGCGACGGCCGTTCGCGGGTTGACCATCGGCAATGGCTTCGCCCCGGGCGTGGCGGTCGGTCCGCTCATTTCGCCGGCGGCGGTGCGCAAGGTCGACGGCCACATTGCCGATGCTCTGGCCCATGGGGCCGAAAACGTGACCGGCCGCAACGATGCCGTCGATCCGGAACGCTTCGTCAGTCCCGTGGTGCTGACCGGGGCGACGACGGCGATGCGCGTTGCGCGGGAAGAAACTTTCGGGCCCGTCGCTCCGGTCTTTCGCTTCAACGATGAGGACGAGGCGGTGGCGCTTGCCAACGATACGCCGTTCGGCCTTGCTGCCTACTATTACACCGAGACCATGAGCCGTGGCTTCCGGGTCGGCGAGAGGCTCGCTTTCGGCATGGTGGGCCTGAACACCGGATCGGTCTCGCTGGAAGTGGCACCCTTCGGCGGCATAAAGCAGTCTGGCCTCGGGCGGGAAGGCGGGCCGACCGGCATCGACGAATATCTCGCGCTGAAGACGATGCATGTCGGCCTGACGGCCTGAGCGGCGCAAGGGGAGGCTAAGGAGACAATCATGACCCGGACCTACAGGATTGCCCTGCTGCCGGGCGACGGCATCGGCGTGGATGTCGTCGCCGCGAGCTGGCCGGTGTTGCAGGCGGCGGCCGGTCGCTTCGGCTTCGCGCTGGAGGCCACGGAGTTTCCGTGGTCGTGCGACTGGTATCTGGCCCATGGCGCGATGATGCCCGCAGACGGCATTGCCACGCTGGCGAAGTTCGATGCGATCTTGCTGGGTGCGGTCGGTTGTCCGGCGCAGGTGCCGGATTCGGTTTCCCTGCACGGGCTGTTGCTGCCGATCCGCAAGGCGTTCGATCTCTATGTCAACGCCCGGCCGCACCGGCTGCTTGCCGGGGTGAAGGGGCCGCTTGGCGACAAGGCCCTCGATATCCTGTGCATCCGCGAAAACACCGAGGGCGAATACAGTGGCGCCGGCGGCCGCGTGCATCAGGGCACGCCCCATGAGGTGGCGGTGGAGACCTCCATCTTCACCCGCCGCGGGGTGGAGCGCATCCTGCGCCATGGCTTCGAGGCGGCGCGGCGACGGCGCGGCCGGCTCGCCTCGGTGACCAAGTCCAATGCCCAGAAATATTCCATGGTGTTCTGGGACGAAGTCACGGAGGCGCTTGCGGCCGAGTATCCCGACGTGGCGGTGACGCGCTTCCATGTCGATGCCATGGCGGCCCGGTTCGTGACGCATCCGGAGACGCTCGACGTGGTGGTCGCCTCCAACCTGTTCGGCGATATCCTGACCGACCTCGGTGCCGCACTGCAGGGCGGGCTCGGCTTTGCCGCTTCTGCCAACGTCAATCCGGCTGGCGGCGTACCGTCGATGTTCGAGCCGGTCCACGGTTCGGCACCGGATATCGCCGGCCGCGGCATCGCCAATCCTCTGGCGACCATCTGGGCCGGGGCGCTGATGCTGGAGCATCTGGGCGAGGCGGAGGCCGCCGCCGCGGTG
>DAIPYB010000213.1:0-5514 GCA_036782955.1 Pseudoxanthobacter sp.
CGAAGAACATGTCCATCAGCATGGTCTTGCCGCGGCCGACCTCGCCCCAGACATAAAGCCCGCGGATGGCGGGCTCCGCCGGCCGGGCCTTGTCGCGGCCGCGCCCGAACAGCCAGCCAAGGGCGCTCTTCTTGGTAGCGACCGATTCTTCACTGAGGTTTTCAATCAGCGCGTCGAGGCGCTCGGCGATGGCGATCTGGGCGTCGTCGCGGGCAATCTCGCCTGCCGCCACCAGAGCGAGGTAGCGGTCCTTGACGCCGGGCTTCTGAGTGAGCCGCTCGGTCACGGAAATCTCTGCCTTCAAGACACGGCGCAGCCGGACGGCACGCCGGAGGGAAAAACGGATCGATGACGGGCGGGCCGGAAACCGGGGTCCGCGGCGATTTCCTGTTGCGAAGCAGCAAAACGGCCACACCGCTTTAGACGATTTCGGCTGCCGGCGGAACCGCCCGTGCGGCGGCGCGCCGGCCTGTCGCATCCGACTTTCGGACGGGGGGCCTTTTTTCTCAAGATTCCGGCGTGCGCGGCTGCCGCGACAGGAACAGCGGACCGATCTGCACGATGACGAGACCGAGGAACAGCAGCGCGCAGCCGGCCCAGCCGGCGGCCGACAGCCGCTCGCCGATGAGCATGGCGGCAAACAGCGCGGCAAACAGCGATTCGGACATCAGGATCACCGCTGCATCCGCCGGCGGCGTGCGCTGCTGGCCGATGGCCTGCAGGAGATAGGCGACACCGCCGGAAAGGATGCCGGCATAGAGCAGTTCCGGCAGCACGGAGACGATATCGGGAACGGTCACCGGCTCGCCGATGCCCATGGCCAGACCGATGACGACACCCACAAGCGACTGGCCGAGCGCGGCGGCGACGGGGCGGCCCGTGCGCCGCACGAAACGGTCCATCAGGATGATCTGCACGGCAAAGCCGAAGGCGCAGGCGATGGTCAGGAGGTCGCCGGTGGTCAGCCCGTCGATCCCGCCGCCGAGGAACCATGTGCCGGCCACCGCGCTGAGGGCGGCAGGCAGCACCAGGAAATGCGGCCGGCGGCCCAGCACCGCGATTTCGATCAGCGGCACGAACAGCACGTAGAGCCCGGTGAGAAAGCCGACATGGGTGACGCTGGTGGTGACGATGGCGACCTGCTGCAGCAGCGAGGCAACGCCGAACGACAGGCCCAGCGGCAGCATGGCCAGATAGTCCCGCCCGGCCAGCGGCCGCTTCGCGCGCCGGGCCTCGGCCAGCCCCACCGGCAGGATGACCAGAAAAGCCGGTATGAAACGCAGCCCGGTGAACCAGCCGGGTCCGAGATGCGCCATGGCATTCGACTGCGCCACGAAAGCCCCGCCCCAGATGGCGGCGGCAAGCAGCAGAAGAGAGTTGGCGGTAAGGCGCGACATGAAGGACCATAGGCTGAAGACACGGCAAACGCCGGCGGCGGCGGCGCTGCCCGCGCGCCGGCGCAGGCGGCAGAGCCATAGCATCGCCATGCGCCTTGGCGAACCCCTGCTGCCGAAGGCAGCGTGCTCCGCCACGGGCCGGGGGATTTCGCTGCATTGCTCTTGTGCCGGGCAGGCAGCCGGTGTCACCCTTTGCCACGCGAGACGGGCGTGCCGGGGTGGCCCGCGCGGGCAGGGGAGAATGCGGCGGTGCTGAACGGAAACCACTCGGCCGGTTCTTGCCGACACGCGACACGCGGTCTGCGCCGGCTTCTGGCCGGCGGCGTTCTGGCGCTGGCGTTTGCCGTGCTGCTGCCGGCCACCGGCGTCCGCGCCGACGACGCGGAGAAGCAGCGCAATCTCGATATCTTCCGCTGGCTCGATTCCGATCAGGACGGCGTCATCACCATCGCCGGTGCCCGCGCGATGCGCACCAGGGCCTTCGACGAGATCGACCAGAATCACGATGGCTATATCGACCGCGCCGAGATCGAGGCGACCGTGGCGGCATGGGCCGCTGCCAACCCGGCCGACTGGCCGCCGGCGCGCCGGCAGGAATGGATTCAAGGCCAGCTCGATGCCCTGCAGGGACCGCGCGTTTCGCGCACCCGCTATGTGACGGGTTTTCTCGACTGGTGGTTCGTGCGAGCAGACCGCAATGGCGACGGCGTCGTGACGTTTTCGGAAATGCAGGTGATGCCGCCGCCACGCTCCTCGGCCGCCGACCGCGCCAATCACGGCCGGGTGCCGCCGGGCGAACTGAACTGACGGGGGCTCCGCGCGCTTGTGGGCGCGGACGTTTTCGCCCCACGCGGGCCTTGCCAAGCGGGCGGCTCTCGACGATATAGGGGGCGGGAGGTTGGTGGTGGACGGGTCCCTCGCCAACCGGGTCAGGACCGGAAGGTAGCAGCCCCAACGAGTTCGGCACGGGTCATTGTCCAGCCTCCCACCTTGAGTTTACGGGCTGACTTTTTCAGGATCGTCTCGTCATTCATGCGGGGTTCCGTTGCCTGACGGCGCGGTCGCCAGCAGGCGGGAGGACACCGGGCGATGAACGCAGACGACGCGCACCGCTCCGGGGGTGACGCCGCATCCGGCGATACCGACCCCGAAACCGCCCGCCTCTTTGCCGATTCCTCAGCCGACAATCCCGTGACGCCGCCGAAGGCCGCGCCCTACCGCGTTCTTGCCCGCAAGTACCGGCCGCGCTCGTTCGAGGATCTCATCGGTCAGGAGCCGATGGTCCGCACCCTGTCCAACGCCTTCGATTCGGGCCGCATTCCGCAGGCTTGGATGCTGACCGGCGTGCGCGGCGTGGGCAAGACGACCACCGCCCGCATTCTCGCCCGCGCGCTGAACTATGAAGTGCCCGGCGAGGTCAGCCGGCCCACCATCCACATGCCGGTACCCGGCACGCACTGCGAAAACATCATGGAAGGCCGCGATGTCGACGTCATCGAGATGGACGCGGCCTCGCATACCTCCATCAACGATATCCGCGAGATCACGGAAGCCGCGCGCTACAAGCCCAGTGCCGCGCGCTACAAGGTCTATATCGTCGACGAAGTGCACATGCTTTCGACGGCGGCGTTCAACGGCCTGCTGAAGACGCTGGAGGAGCCGCCGGAACACGTCAAGTTCGTGTTCGCCACCACCGAAATCCGCAAGGTTCCGGTCACGGTGCTGTCGCGCTGCCAGCGTTTCGACCTGCGTCGCGTCGATGCGGATGTGCTGGTGCGCCATCTGGCCGGCATCGCCGGGAAGGAAGGCGTGGAGGTGGATGGCGAGGCGCTGGCGCTGATCGCACGTGCCGCCGAGGGTTCGGTCCGCGACAGCCTTTCGCTGCTCGATCAGGCGATCGCCCACGGGGCGGGCCGGGTCGGGGCGGAGGAAGTGCGCGCGATGCTGGGGCTGGCCGACCGCGCCCGCGTCATCGATCTGTTCGGGCACGTCATGCGCGGCGATGCGGCGGCTGCGCTTAAGGAACTTGGCGCGCAATACGACATCGGCGCCGACCCGGCCGTGGTGCTGTCGGATCTGGCGGCCTTCGTTCATCTCGTCACCCGGCTGAAGATCGTGCCCGAAGCGGCGTCAGACGGGGCGCTGAGCGAGGCGGAGCGCACCCGCGGACAGGCCTTCGCCCAGAAATTGTCGGTGGCCGTGCTGTCGCGGGCCTGGCAACTGCTGCTGAAGGGCATCGGCGAGGTGCAGGCCTCGCCCCGGCCGCTGGCGGCGGCTGAGATGGTGCTGATCCGGCTGGCCTATGTCACCGACCTGCCGACGCCAGAGGAGGCGCTGCGGCAGATGTTGTCGGAGGGCGGCGCGGCCGGCGGGGCGAATGCGCCCGGCGGCGGCGCCCCCGGCGGTGGCGCGCGTGCCATGCTGGCGGCGGGTGGCGGCGGACTGGCCGACGCGGTTGCCGGCGGCGGCACCGGGCCGGGCCGGGGAGATGCCGGCGGACGGCCTTCGCTGCGCCTTGCCACGCCGGCCGGCGCCGCCGCACCGGTTTCCGTGCCGGCCGCGCCCCAGCCGGCGGCCTCGCCCCCGGCGGTGGTGTTCCGCTCGCTGGCCGATATCGCCGCGCTGGCCGGTGAAAAGCGCGATATCCGGATGAAATTCGCGCTGGAGCGGCAGATGCGCCCCGTGCGCATTGAGGCGGGCCGGCTGGAGTTTGAGCCGACGCAGGACGCGCCGCCCGATCTGGCCAATGAACTGTCGCGTAAGCTGATCGAATGGACCGGCCAGCGCTTCATCGTCACCGTTACCCGCGAGGGCGGCGGGCGCACGCTCGCCGAGGAACGCACCGAGGCGGCCGAGCGTTTCCGCAGCGATGCCGAGCACGATCCGCTGGTGGCCGCCGTGCAGGCGCGCTTTCCCGGCGCGAAGATCGTGAACGTGCGCATCAATGCCGGCGACGAGCCGGTGGCCGGCCTGCCCCCGGCGCCGCCGGAGGCCGACGACGATGGCTTCGGCGCCGACGATACCGGGGCGGAGACCGATGACCGGGCCTTCGACGCCGACTTCGATTTCGACCGGCTCTGAGCTTCCGCGCCCTTCCGGGGGTTGCGCCCGGCCGCGCGGCGGACAATATCTGCCGCCAGATGCGCCTGACCGGCGCTTTCCCGCAGCACGCGAACATGAAGGACGGGTCCGATGGACTTCCTCAAGATGATGACCAAGGCGAAGCAGCTTCAGGAACGCATGGGGTCGCTTCAGGACGAAGTGGCGGCCATCGAGGTTGAAGGGTCTGCCGGCGGCGGTCTCGTCGTGGTGAAGCTGACCGGCAAGGGGCTGCTGAAGTCGATTTCCGTCGATCCCACGCTGCTGAAGCCGGAAGAGAAGGAAATCCTCGAAGACCTGATCGTCGCCGCCCATGCCGAGGCCAAGGCCAAGGCGGAAGCGCTGCTGGCCGAGCGCACCCAGGCGCTGATGGGCGACATGGGCCTGCCCGCCGGCATCAAGCTGCCGTTCTGATCGCTTCCGTTTCTTAATCTGGTCATTCGCCGATGCCGCCGCGTGCCGTTGCCGGACCCGAGATCGAACGCCTGATCCAGCTTCTGGGCAAGCTGCCGGGTCTTGGTCCGCGCTCGGCCCGCCGCGCGGCGCTGGCGCTGGTGAAACGGCGCGAAAGCCTGATGGAACCGCTCTCTGCCGCGCTGAACCGCGCGGTGGAAACGGTGCGGGTGTGCTCCGAATGCGGCAACGTGGACAGCTGCGATCCCTGCACCATCTGCACCGATGCCACGCGGGATGCCTCCCTCGTCATTGTGGTGGAGGATGTGTCCGATCTGTGGGCGCTGGAGCGGGCCGGCGCTGTCAACGCG
This sequence comes from Pseudoxanthobacter sp., assembly GCA_036782955.1. Classification (GTDB taxonomy): domain Bacteria; phylum Pseudomonadota; class Alphaproteobacteria; order Rhizobiales; family Segnochrobactraceae; genus Pseudoxanthobacter. The sequence continues at coordinate 5,261 of DAIPYB010000213.1, forward strand.
CGATACCACGTTCTGGGCGGCACCCTGTCCGCGCTGGATGGTATCGGCCCGGCCGATCTCAACATCGAAGCCCTCGTTCGCCGCGCCGCCGATCCGGCGGTGAAGGAGGTCATCATCGCGGTCAATGCCACCGTGGATGGCCAGACCACCGCCCATTACCTGACCGAGCAGCTCTCCGTTTGCGATGTCGCGGTTTCGCGCCTTGCCCACGGGGTGCCGGTGGGCGGTGAACTCGATTATCTCGACGAAGGCAC
>DAIPYB010000214.1:0-5506 GCA_036782955.1 Pseudoxanthobacter sp.
GGCCAGTCGAAGCCGAACCACATCACCATGATCGGCGCGATGCCGATGATGGGCATGGCGGAAACGAAATTGCCGATCGGCAGCAATCCGCGCCGCAGGAAGGGAATACGGTCGGCCACCAGCGCTACCGCGAAGCCGGCAAGGCTGCCGAGGATGTAGCCCGAGAGCACGCCCTTCAGGAAGGTCTGGGTGAAATCCGCCGCCAGCATCGGCATCGATACCGCGATGCGCGCGGCGACCGCCGAAGGCGCCGGCATGAGGACCGGCGGCACGCCGAAGCCGCGCACGACGACTTCCCAGAGATAGAACAGATAGATGCCGAACAGCACCGGAACCGCCACGGCCACTGCGCGGGCCATGAGCTTGGTTGCCGGGCGCAGGGCCGCAAGGGACGACACCAGCATGGCGGCGCCGAGCCACGACGCCAGCACCATCAGCCAGAAGCCGGCCCCCGCCTGCCCCGCAACGCCGGGCAGGCGCAGCGTGACCAGCGAGGCCCACAGTGTGTTGAGGCCGGCCAGAATGCCGACCACCAGCGGCCACCCGGCCGGCGCGCGCGGCGTGAGCGCCAGCACGCCCAGCACGACGGCCAGCGCCAGCGTGGCGACCAGCGCGCCGGGCACCGCCTCCAGCCGCAGCCCGCCGGCGCCGAGCGTGCCGAACGGCGCGGCGAGCGCCATGAAGGCTGCCAGCAGCAGCGCAAGGCGAAGCCCGGGGACGGGACGGCTTGCCGGGGCGGCTCCGGCCTCGGTTGCGGAAACAGACATCAGTGCCCTCCCCGCGCCGGCTGAACGCCCATCGCGCGGCCGACCAGCCGCTCAACGAAGCCGATGACGGCCACCAGCACGGCGGCCGCCGCCGCGGCCGCGAACAGGGCAGCCCAGATCTGCACCGTCTGGCCATAATAAGAGCCGGCCAGAAGCCGGGCGCCGAGGCCGGCCTGCGCGCCGGTCGGCAATTCCGCCACGATGGCCCCGACCAGAGAAATCGCTACCGCCACCTTGAGGCTGGCGAACAGGAACGGCACGGAAGCCGGCAGCCGGAGTTTCCAGAAGGTCTGCGCGGCGGTGGCCGAATAGGTTCGCATCAGGTCGCGCTGCAGGCGATCCGGCGAGGTCAGCCCTTTGACGAGGCCGATGGTGACGGGGAAGAAACAGAGATAGGCCGAGATCAGCGCCTTCGGCATCAGCCCGCGGATGCCGAGCGAGCCGAAGACCACGATGACGATCGGCGCAATGGCGAGGATGGGAATGGTCTGGGAGGAAATGATCCACGGCATCAGGCTCATTTCCAGCGTGCGCACATGCACGATGAGCACCGCCAGAATGATGCCGGCGAGCGCACCCATGGCGAAGCCGGCCATCGCCGCCTCCACCGTGACGCCGGTGTGGTAGAGCAGGCTGCGCTTGGAGGTGGGCGTTACCCCGAGGACAGAGCGGTCCAGCTCCATCACGATCTGGTGGGGTGCCGGCAGCAGGGGGCGATCCTGCGAGAAGGTCAGCACCGCGGCATCGCCCCACGTCAGGTTCTGCCCCGTGCTTTCCGCCTTCATGCGCACGGCATCCATGTTGAGGAAGATGGCGGCCAGATACCAGACCATGAGGATGGCGATCACCACCACCGTCACCGGCCCGGCATTGCCGCGCATGAGGCCGGCGATGAGGCCGCCCGAACCGCGCTGCGTCTCAGTCGACATAGGCATGCCCCGCCCTCAGGCCCTCGCGCACGCGGTGCGCCACGGCCATGAATTCCGGCGTCTCGCGGATCGACAGGTCGCGGTCGGCGGGAAAATCGCAGTCGATGATATCGATGATGCGGCCGGGGCGCGGCGACATCACCACAATCTTCGTGGAAAGGAACACCGCCTCCTGAATGGAGTGCGTGACGAAGATCACCGTCTTGGCGGTGGCCCGCCACAGCTTGAGAAGCTCCTCGTTCAAATGATCGCGCACGATCTCGTCGAGCGCACCGAACGGCTCGTCCATGAGCAGCAGCTTCGGCTCGAACGACAGAGCGCGGGCGATGGAAGCGCGCTGCTGCATGCCGCCCGAAAGCTGCCACGGAAACTTGCGCTCGAAGCCCTTCAGGTTCACCAGTTCGAGCTGGCGATGGGCGCGGGCTTTCATTTCGTCGCGCTTAAGTCCCATGATCTCAAGCGGCAGCATGACGTTGCGCTCGATCGTGCGCCACGGATAAAGCGCTGGCGCCTGAAACACATAGCCATAATGACGGCCGAGGCGGGCCTCCTCCGCGCTCAGGCCATCGACCAGCAGGGTGCCGGATGTCGGCTGCTCCAGATCGGCGATGGCGCGCATCAGCGTGGTCTTGCCGCAACCCGAGGGACCGATCAGCGAAACGAACTCACCGGCCCGGATATCGATGTTGATGTCGCTCAGCGCATAGACCGGGCCGTCGGCCGTGGCGTAGGTCAGGTTGAGATCGCGGATCGCGATCACGGTCGCCGGAGGTTTCGCCTCCGCCGCCGCTTGCTGCCGGCCGCCGCTTGCACTCATTCCGTCACTCCAGAATTCCTTCCGGCACCGTTCGCCCCGGGCCCCATCGGGGGCCTGCGAGGCCGCCTCCCCTGCCGGACCGCTGATTAATTGATGGCAAACAACGTGCCAGTTCGCGAATCGCTAAAAAATGCCAACGGAGCCATATGTTCCGTTTAGAATGACCCTGCCCTGCCCGGTGCAGGCCGCCATCATTTGACCAATTGGACAAGAAATAGGCACCACTGCCCAATGATGAACGAACGACCTGCTGCTGTCGCGGAGTCTTTGGACGCTGCTGCCGAAATGGCGGCGGCCGCGCGGGAGGGGGTGCCGACCCGCGCCCGTACCCGCGCCGGCGAGGCCAACATGGAACGCATCCTCGATGCGGCCACGGAGGTGTTCTCGGCCTATGGCTTCCACGGCGCACGCATCGGCGACATCGCGGAAGCGGCGGGGATGTCGAAGCCCAACCTGCTGTATTATTTCCCCTCGAAGGAGGCGCTCTACAGCGCCGCCCTCGCGCAGACACTGGAAATGTGGGTGGTGCCGCTGGGCGAGATGGACGAAACGCAGGAGCCCGCCGAGGCGATCAGCGCCTATGTGATCCGCAAGCTTGAAGCCTCACGCGACAAGCCGGCCGCCTCGCGCCTGTTCGCCATGGAGATCATTCAGGGCGCGCCGCACCTGATGCCGCTGCTGACCGGCCCGCTGAAGGACATGGTGGACCAGAAGACGGCCACCATGCACCGCTGGATCGCGGCCGGCAAACTGGCACCGGTCGATCCGCTGCACTTCATCTTCGCCATCTGGGCGACCACCCAGCACTATGCCGACTTCACCGTGCAGATACGGGCGCTGACCCAGACCGATCTCGGCAACCCGGCGTTCTTTGCCCGCGCCCGCGACAATCTTCTGGATGTTCTGCTGAAAGGTGCCCTGCCCCGAGGCTGATGGACGGCAAAGGCAACGGGTGCGCGGAGAGGACAACGCAATGGATGCCCCGACGCTTCTCGCCTTCGCCGCGGCATTCTTCGTGTTTGCCGCCAGTCCGGGGCCGGACAACGTTACCATCGTTGCCCGTACCCTCAGCCATGGCCAGGCAGCCGGTCTCGCCTATGGCGCGGGCACAGTGACCGGCATTCTCGTTTTCCTGATGCTCGCCGCCCTTGGCCTGTCGCTGCTCGCCACCGAAATGGGAACGGCGATGCTGCTGCTGCGCTATGGCGGCGCGGCCTATCTGGTGTGGAGCGGGATCCGCCTCTGGACCGCGCGGCCCGTCATCGCGGACGCGAAACCGCTCCGGTCCGGCAGAGACCTGCCGGCCGATTACCTGACCGGCGTGGCGCTGAACCTTGGCAACCCGAAGATGCCGCTGTTCTACGTGGCCCTGCTGCCGAACGTGGTGGGCACGCACTTCACCCCATTCGACATCGGGGTACTGGCAGCGGTGATCGTGGCCGTTGAGGTCGTGGTCGTCGGCGGACACGTTCTGCTGGCGCTGCGGGCCCGCAAACTTCTGCGCACGCCGGCCGTCGTGCGCCGCGCCAACCGCATCGCCGGCGCCACGCTCATCGGGGCCGGCGTGGCCGTGGCCAGCACGCGCTGAAACAAAATCCCATCGGCCTCAGACCAGCCATCGACGGGCTCTCGCCGGGCAAACGGGCAAGCGCTTTCCGGGGCAGGCGCGCCCTGCCGCGACAGATGCGACGAATTGGCCACCCCGATTTTGTTATCGTCGGCGTTTCTTCTGCGAACAGCAGAATGAGCGGTGTCTGCGCGTAACGAGGCCAAGGGGACGGGGTGTGGCCGCTCATCTTTCCTGCACCAGCCCGGCAAGGGGCTGGGACCATCAAGAGGAGAAAAGATGACGGCACGGACAGCCATCGCTCTACTGCCGCTGCTCGCACTCGGCGGTTGCGTTCTTTTCGGCGGGGGACAGCCCCCTGCCGTGCCATCCATCATGGACCAGAACGTTCCGCCTGCGGCGCGGAAAGCCTGCCTTGCGGAAGTCGCCAGCGTGGCCGGCGTGACGGCCGGCGATGTCACGATTATCCAGATGCTCTATTCGCCTGTGAACTCGCAGGTCACTGTCGGGGTCGGCACATTCAGGACACCGTGGACCTGTCTTGTGTCCAACAGCGGACGGGTGCGCAGTGCCATGTCGCAAACCGACGAAGGGCGCCGCTGAAGCGGCCGCCCTGCCACGCGCCCGATAAAATCAGGCGACCTTTCCGGGGCGCGTGGTAAGCCAGCGCCGGCGCGCCGTCAGGCGCTTCACGCGGGGCTGGCTTGCCGCCCGCCGCAGCTTGAACCGGCTGTAGCTTGTCGCAGATCGCCACTTCATCAAAGGCACCCATTCTGTTGCGGCGCCTCACCCGGACGCCGCTGGCCACCCCTCGTGACACCCACTCCATGACATTCGGATGACATCTGTGTGACAGTGGCGGACCGCATCTGTCATGCGGCCTGCGGCGGAGCGTGCGAGCGGCCGGCAAGACGGCGCGGTGCCTCGATCCTTGCCACTTTCAACAACCATCCGGATGCCGGAAAAACATCTGTTGAAGATGGCCCGGAGGACTATGGCCCGACCATCGCCGCGGTTGCCAATGCAAGCCCCCGGCAAGCCCTGCCAATGACGGTTGTCATGTCATCCACATATTATTTATCCTCGCCGTGAAACGAGCACAATAAAAGCCCCACCGAGGGAGATTGAAGCTGCATAAATAGGTGGCTGTCCAAAAGAAGATATCTTCCCCCTGGCAATGCATCTGGATGTTAGGAAACGCCATGGCCGATACCAGTGAAGATAAGCTCCTGTCCGGAATTACAATCGTCGACCTGTCCCGCGTGTTGGCCGGACCATTCTGCACGATGACGCTGGCCAATCTTGGAGCGCGCGTGATCAAGGTTGAAATTCCGGAAACGGGCGACGATTCCCGCGCATTCGGTCCCTTTGCGAATGGAAAATCGCTCTATTTCTCGGCAATAAATTGCAACAAGGAGAGTATTGC
>DAIPYB010000215.1:0-5492 GCA_036782955.1 Pseudoxanthobacter sp.
CGGCGCCATCGTTCCGCTGAACAAGACCATGATCGAGGGGCTGGACCGGCTCGACCCCGCGATCCGCCAGCTTGACCAGTCACGCATCGGCGCGGTGCTGGAAGGCGATCCCGATGCCCTCTGCGGCGGGCCGCCGGTGATGGCGATGTTCATCCAGAACACCAACCCCGTTTCCGTCTGCCCGGAACAGGCGCGAGTGCAGCGCGGCTTCGCGCGCGAGGATCTGTTCGTGGCGGTCCACGAGCAGTTCATGACCGATACGGCGCTGATGGCCGATATCGTGCTGCCTGCCAGCACGTTCGTGGAGCATGACGATATCTACAAGGCCGGCGGCCAGCAGAGCATTCTTTACGGGCCGAAGCTGATCGAGCCGCCGGGCGAGTGCCGTTCCAACCACGAGGTGGTGGTGGCGCTGGCGCGGCGGCTGGGGGCGGAGCACCCCGGCTTCGACATGAGCCCGCGCGAGCACATCGACTGGATGCTGCAGCATTCCGGTTTCGGCTCGCTGGCAGAACTGGAGGAAAAGCGCTGGCTCGACTGCCAGCCGCCGTTCGAGCGCGCGCACTATATCGACGGCTTTGGCTACCCGGACGGCCGGTTCCGTTTCCGGCCGGACTGGATCCGCGTGCCGAACGGCAATAACGGCCCCATGGGCCGCCACGGCGAGTTGCCCGCCCTTCCGGATTACTGGGCGGTGACCGAGGCGCCGACCGAGGACGAACCGTTCCGCCTCGTCACGCCGCCGGCGCGTTCCTTCCTCAACTCCACGTTCTCGGAGACCCCCTCCTCGCTGTCGAAAGAGGGTGGGCGGCCGACACTGATGATACACCCGGACGATGCCGACGGCCTTGGCATCGGCGATGGTGACAGGGTGCGCATCGGCAACGCCCGCGGCAGCCTGATCATTCACGCCCACGTCGCAGACGGCATGCAGCCCGGCGTGGTGGTGAGCGAAGGCATCTGGCCCAACAGCGCCTTCGAAGAAGGGTTCGGCATCAATGTCCTGACGGGCGCCGACCCGGTCGCGCCCTATGGCGGCGCGGCGTTCCACGATAACCGCGTCTGGATCAGACGGGCCGGCAGGCCGACCCCGGTCGCCGCCTGAGACGTTACAGACAGCCCGGAACAGCGGGCGGGAAGGAAAACATCATCATGACATCGGATCGCAAGGTCGCCATCGTCACCGCGGCCGGCAGCGGCATCGGCGCCGGTGCCGCCCGCAAGCTGGCGGCAGCCGGCTGGCTGGTCGTGCCGTTCGGCCGCTCGGAGGCGGTCACGCGGCTGGCGGCGGAAACAGGTGGCCACGCCATTCGCGGCGATATCACCAACCCGGACGATCTCGCCCGGCTGGTGCGCGAGACGGTGGAACATTTCGGCCGCATCGACGGCGCGGTGGTTTCCACCGGGCATACCGCGCATGGCGACCTGATCGCCCTTTCCGATGAAGACTGGCACGCCGGGCTCGACATGCTGCTGCTGCCGGTGGTCCGGCTGTCGCGGCTTCTGGTGCCGTTGTTCCTGCAGGCGGGCAGGGGCTCCATCGTGGCGGTTTCATCCTTCGCCGCCGTCGAGCCGGACCCCGATTTCCCCGTATCTTCCGCGTTGCGGGCCTCGCTTTCGGCCTATGTGAAGCTTCTGGCGCGGCGGTATGCGGCCGACGGCGTGCGCATCAACGCCGTGCTGCCGGGCTTCATCGACAGTTTCCCCGAGCGCGACGACCGCGTGGCGCGCATACCCGCCGGCCGTTATGGCCGGGTGGACGAACTGGCGGCGACGATCGCCTTCCTGCTGTCCGACGAGGCCGGCTACGTGACCGGCCAGAACATCGGCGTGGAAGGCGGGCTGCTCGCCTCCATCTGACGGGCAGACGGGGCTGCCGGCGGATTTGCCGTTGCCGCCGCCGGCGGTCGTCGCTACTGTCCCGCGCGATTTTGACGGGCGCACCCGTTATGCGCCCCTACCGGATTATTCTTGCGAGGTGCCGACCGATGACGGACGAAACGCCGTCTTACCTGCGTCCGGAGCGTTCGTTTCAGGGCCTGATCCTCACGCTGCAGCGCTTCTGGGCGGAGCGTGGCTGCGTCGTGCTGCAGCCCTATGACATGGAAGTGGGCGCCGGCACCTTCCACCCCGCCACCACGCTGCGCTCGCTCGGCCCCCGCCACTGGAACGCCGCCTACGTGCAGCCATCGCGCCGCCCCAAGGACGGGCGCTATGGCGAAAACCCCAATCGCCTTCAGCACTATTACCAGTTCCAGGTCATCATGAAGCCGTCGCCGGCCGACCTGCAGAACCTCTATCTGGGCTCCCTCCGGGCCATCGGCCTCGATCCGCTTCTGCACGACGTGCGCTTCGTGGAGGACGACTGGGAAAGCCCGACGCTGGGCGCGTGGGGCCTTGGCTGGGAGTGCTGGTGCGACGGCATGGAAGTGTCGCAGTTCACCTATTTCCAGCAGGTCGCGGGCTTTGAATGCGCGCCGGTTTCCGGCGAGCTGACCTATGGCCTCGAGCGTCTGGCGATGTACATTCAGGGCGTAGAGAACGTCTACGACCTGAATTTCAACGGCCGGGAAGGGGACGAGAAAGTCACCTATGGCGATGTATTCCTGCAGGCCGAGCAGGAATATTCCCGGCATAATTTCGAATATGCAGACACGGACAACCTGCTGCGGCATTTTCAGGATGCAGAGCGCGAATGCCGCGCCCTGCTGGCTGCCGGCGAGGCGGAAATCGGCGGCGAGCCGCGGCACCTGCTGGCCCAGCCGGCCTATGACCAGTGCATCAAGGCCAGCCACATTTTCAATCTGCTCGATGCCCGTGGCGTGATCTCCGTCACCGAACGGCAGAGCTATATCCTGCGCGTGCGCGAGCTGGCCAAGGCCTGCGGCGGCGCGTGGCTGAAGACGGCAGCGGGCGGGGCAGGCGGCTGACGCCGCGTTGCCACGACCCTTGAAGCCGATCCCCGCCCCGCCCTGCCCGACCGGACGAACGTTCCATGCCCGACCTTCTGCTTGAACTGCATTCCGAAGAAATCCCCGCGCGCATGCAGCGCCGCGCCAGCGCAGATCTGGCGGCGCTCGTGGGCGAGGGGCTCAATGCCGCCGGCCTGCGCGCCGACGACATCCGCGCCTTCGCCACGCCGCGCCGTCTGGCACTGGCCGTTTCCGGCCTGCCGGCACGCTCCGCCGACGTTGCCGAGGAACGCAAGGGGCCGCGCGTCGGAGCCCCGCAGGGGGCCATCGACGGCTTCCTGAAGGCCGCCGGCCTTTCCTCCCTCGATGAGGCCGCCATCGTCACCGACCCGAAGAAGGGCGATTTCTACGTCGCCCGCACGACGAAGCCGGGTCGGCCGACGACTGAGATCATCGCCGAGATCGTACCGGACGTAATCCGCCGCTTCCCGTGGCCGAAGTCGATGCGCTGGGGTTCCGGCAGCCTGCGCTGGGTGCGCCCGCTGACCTCCATCCTGTGCACCTTCGGGCCGGAGACAGAAGACCCGGAAATCGTTTCTTTTGAAGTGGATGGTATCCGGTCTTCAAACATTACTTACGGTCACCGCTTCCATGCGCCGGGCGCGATCACCGTGAAACGCTTCGACGACTATGTCGCCAAGCTGGAAAAGGCCCACGTCGTGCTGGACCCGGACCGGCGCCGCGACATCATCCTGCACGATGCCAAGGACCGCGCGCTGGCGCTGGGCCTTGAGCTGGTGGAGGACGATGCGCTGCTTGCCGAGGTGGCCGGGCTGGTGGAATGGCCGGTGGTGCTGGTCGGCTCGTTCGATCCCGCTTTTCTGGAAATCCCGGATGCGGTGATCCGCTCCACCATCCGCGCCAACCAGAAGTGCTTCGTGCTGAAGAATCCGGTGACGGGCCGGCTTGCCAACCGCTTCGTTCTGACGGCCAACATCGAGGCCACCGACGGCGGCAAGGCCATCGTCGGCGGCAATGAGCGCGTGGTGCGCGCGCGCCTCTCGGACGCCAAGTTCTTCTATGAGACCGACCTGAAGGTGCCGCTGCAGGATCGGGCGAAGAAGCTCGATATCGTTACCTTCCACGAGAAGCTCGGCACGCAGGGCGAGCGCGTGGAGCGTATCGCCCGGCTGGCAGCGGAAATCGCGCCGGTCGTGGGGGCAGATCCGGCCAAGGCCGAAGCGGCTGCCCGCCTCGCCAAGGCCGATCTGGTGACTGAAATGGTCGGCGAGTTCCCGGAGCTTCAGGGCTTCATGGGCCGGCGCTATGCCGAGAAGCAGGGTGTGGATGCCGAGGTGGCGGCGGCCATCGAAGAGCACTACAAGCCGCAAGGGCCGTCCGACAGCGTGCCGGTTTCGCCCGTCTCGGCCGCCGTGGCGCTGGCCGACAAACTGGATCTTCTGGTCGGCTTCTGGGCCATCGACGAGAAGCCGACGGGCTCGAAGGATCCCTTCGCGCTGCGCCGCGCCGCGCTCGGCGTGATCCGCATTCTCATCGCCACCGGCGCGCCGCTGCAGTTGCATCCGGTGATCGAGACGAGCCTCGATCTCTACGGCCCGCGCCGGCGGGGCGGGGCTTCCGTCGAGGCTATCGTGAAGGACCTGCTGGCCTTCTTCGGCGACCGCCTTGAGGTGCAGTTGCGCGACCAGGGTGCCCGCCACGATCTGGTGAAGGCCATTCTGGCCAGCCACGGCCGCAGCGTGCAGTCCAACATCGTCAACATCGTGCGCCGCGTCGACGCGCTGGGCCGCTTCCTGGAAGGCGAGGAGGGGGCGGACCTGCTGGCGGGCTATCGCCGCGCTGCCAATATTCTCAAGGCGGAAGAGAAAAAAGACGGGCGGCAATATCCGGCGGCGGTCGATCCGGCGCTGCTGTCCGAACCGGCCGAAAAGGCACTGTTCGAGGCCATTGGCGAGGCCAGCGGCAAAGCCGCGGCAGCGGTAGCCATAGAGGACTTCGGCGGTGCCATTTCCGCGCTGTCGCTGCTGCGGGCACCGATCGACGCCTTCTTCGACGACATTCTCGTCAATGCCGACGACAAGCGCGTGCGCGAAAACCGGCTCCGGCTGCTTGCCGCCATTCCGGCGGCGACGAGCAGTGTGGCGGATTTCAGCCGCATCGGCAGCTGATCGCTCCGACACCGACACGAGAAATCAGAGAATCGAATTGGCGGCTCCGCGAGGGGCCGCTAATTTCGTTTCAGGTGGCGCGGAAAGCGGGCAGGGCCCGGCAACAGCGCCGCCGATGCGGGTCTTTTGCCGGGGTTCTTGTGCCATGAAGCAGGTTTTCGCCGAGTTCCTCGGCACCTTCATGCTCGTTCTGTTCGGGTGCGGCGCCGTCGCCACCGCGGCGGGAGATGCCGGCCCGGCCAGCCTTGGCGCGGTCGGCGTGGCGCTTGCTTTCGGTTTCGGCTACATCGCCGCCGCCACCGCCGTCGGTCCTATCTCCGGCGCGCACTGCAACCCCGCCGTCAGCTTCGGCCTGCTGGTCGCCGGCCGCATCGGCCCCACCACCTTCGCG
>DAIPYB010000216.1:0-5461 GCA_036782955.1 Pseudoxanthobacter sp.
CGATGCGCTCCTCAAGCCGGCGCATCTGCATGGAAACCGCCGACTGCGTCTTGAAAACCAGCTCCGCCGCGCGGGTGAAGCTGCCGCTCTCGGCAATGGCGACGAAGGTGCGCAACTGATCCAGATCGAGCACGGCGGCCATGGCGCCCTCCCCTGCCCGGCGATGGCGGGCGGTTTTCCAGCATCAAACTTTCTGATGGAAGACATTACGAACATTCACTGGATTTATCAATTGCTGCGATGCATGGTGCCCTCATCGCCGCCGCGGATGGCCCTGCCGGATCACCCGCCAGACGGCGTAACCCCCTTTTTCAACCTCTGACCCAAGAACCAGATGACCCTGTTGCTGCGGGACGTGTGATCCCTTTTGCCCTGGAGATGAAGACCATGTTTGCCCCCTCCCGTTCCTCCGGCCTTTTGCGGTCCGCAGCTTTCGCCGTGCGCGGCGCCAAGGCTGCCGCCTCGGCTGTGGCGGCTTTCTGGGTGGCCATGCGCAATCGCCGTCAGGCGCGCGCGCTTCTCTCCATGGACGACCAGATGCTGCGCGATATCGGCATCACCCGCAGCGACGTGCATTCGGTGCTGAGCGGGCCCTTGCGGCACGACCCGACGCGCAGGCTGACGGTTCTGGCGGTTGAACGCCGGTCCGCGGCGCGTGCCACCGCCCGCGAGCGCATCGCCGCCCCCGACCTGCTCGACACGCTTCTGGCAAACCGTGCCAGCGCCCGGCGCGGCCGCTCCGACTGCGATAACGCAGTCTGAGCGCTCTGCTGCCGCACTGGCAGGCGGCCCTGTCCGGTCCCCCCCGGCCGGACAGGGCCATTTTGCTTCCGCCTGTTCCCGCCCGGTTCTCCGGGCCGCAAGGCACGGGAAACCCCGTGCGAGCACCCTCGGCAACGCCGGCAGATGATGGCACAATGACTGCCGGCTCTGGCGTATCGTGGGGATCGGCCATGGACTTTGATATCGACCGGCTGCGGGAAGAAACGCCGGGCGTCGTCCGCCGCATCCATCTCAACAACGCCGGTGCCGGGTTGATGCCGGCTCCGGTGGTGGCTGGCGTGACGTGGTACCTGACCCGCGAAGCCGAAATCGGCGGCTACGAAGCCGCTGCCGAGAGCGCGGGGCGCATCGGCGGCGTCTATGACAGCATTGCCCGCCTGATCGGCGCCGAGCGCAACGAGATCGCCCTCACCGGCAGCGCGACGGCCGCATGGCAGATGGCGTTCTACGCGCTCACCTTCCGGCCCGGCGACCGCATTCTCACCGGCCGGGCGGAATATGCCGCCAATTTCGTCGCTTTCCTGCAGGCCAAGAAGCGCCACGGCATCGAGATCGCCGTAGTGCCGGACGACGAGCACGGCGCCACCGATCCCGCCGCCCTCGAAGCCATGATCGACGATCGCACCCGCCTGATCGCACTGACATGGGTGCCCACCAACGGCGGCCTCGTCAATCCGGCCGCCGCCATCGGCCGCATCGCCCGCCGCCACGCCATTCCCTATCTGCTGGATGCCTGCCAGGCCGTGGGGCAGATGCCGGTCAACGTCAACACCCTCAATTGCGACATGCTCTCCGCGACGGGGCGCAAGTTCCTGCGCGGACCGCGCGGCACCGGCTTTCTCTATGTGCGGCAGGGCCTGTTGCAGACGCTCGAGCCGGCGATGATCGATCACTTCGCCGCGCCGTGGGTCTCGCCCGACAGCTACGAACTGCGCGGCGATGCCCGCCGGTTCGAGACATGGGAAGCCAGCCACGCCCTGCGGCTCGGTCTGGGGATCGCGGCAGACTATGCCTCGGCCATCGGGCTCGATGTCATCCGGGTCGAAAGCGGCCGCCTGGCGACGCGGCTGCGCAACGGGCTGGCCGCCATTCCCGGGGTGCACGTCCACGATCTGGGCCGCGAGCGCGCCGCCATCGTCACCTTTACGGTGGACGGGCACGAGGCCCGCGCCGTGCAGGACTATCTCGGCGACCGCCGCATCAATGTCAGCGTCGCACCGCCGGCCAGCACGCTTCTGGACACGCTGGCCCGCGGCCTCGGCCCGGTGGTGCGGGCCTCCCCGCACTACTACAACACCGAAGACGAGATCGACTACACGCTGCGCGCCGTGAAGGCGCTGGCGACGGGCTGAAGCCGCGCTCCTCGCGGCCCCGCCCCGCTGAACAGCCTCGTCTCCTTGCCCCGGGCGCATCTCTTCAGGCGCGCCGGTGCCCATGTCGTTCGAAAATGCTCCGGAAAGAGAGCACCAGCCTGTCAGGAGTTCCGCGCATGAAACAAGACCCGGCGTTGCGCACGTTCTATCCGCCGATCGAGCCCTATGACAGCGGCCTTGCCGATGTCGGCGACGGCCACCGCGTCTACTGGGAACTTTGCGGCAATCCGCGCGGCAAGCCGGTGGTGTTCCTGCACGGCGGGCCGGGCGGCGGCTGCTCGCCGCGCCATCGCCAGCTGTTCGACCCCGAGCGCTACAACATCCTGCTGTTCGACCAGCGCGGCTGTGGCCGGTCCTTGCCGCACGCCTGCCTGGAGGCCAACACCACCTGGGACCTCGTCGCCGACATCGAACACCTGCGCCGGATGATCGGCGCGGAAAAGTGGCAGGTGTTCGGCGGCTCATGGGGCTCCGCGCTGGCGCTCGCCTATGCCGAAACCCACCCGGACCGGGTCAGCGAGCTGATCGTGCGGGGCATCTTCACCCTGCGGCGCAACGAACTGCTGTGGTATTATCAGGACGGCGCCTCGTGGTTGTTCCCCGATCTCTGGGAGGATTTCCTCGCCCCGATCCCCGAAGTCGAGCGCCACGACATGATGACCGCCTATCGCCGCCGCCTCACCGGCAGCGATGAGACGGAGAAACTGCGCGCGGCGGCGGCATGGAGCATCTGGGAAGGCTCCACCATCACGCTGAAGCCCGATCCCTCACTCATCGCCGGCTTTACCGATCCGCATTTCGCGCTGGCGTTCGCCCGCATCGAGAACCACTATTTCGTCCATGGCGGCTTCATGGAGGAAGGGCAGCTGATCCGCGATGCCCACCGCCTGCGCGACATTCCCGGCGTGATCGTTCAGGGTCGCTACGATGTCGCCTGCCCGACCCGCACCGCCCACGACCTGCACCGCGCATGGCCCGAGGCCGACTACATCGTAATCGACGACGCCGGCCATGCCTTCGACGAGCCGGGCATCCTCGACGCCCTGATCCGGGCGACCGACCGCTTTGCGGGCGTCTGAACCCCGCATGGCTGAAAATAAAAAAGCCGGCCGGAGCATCTTCCGGCCGGCTTTTTGTGCCTACCTCCGATACAGCTCCGGTCACTTGTCGTAATAAGAACTCACATAAGTGTTGTAGCTGTAATAACTGTAGCCGTATCCATAGCCATAGCCGTAACCATAACGGTGTGCCCGGTTGAGATCGACCATCGATAACACGACACCGGCCACCTTGGTGCGGTCCGGAATGCGGCGCAGGCCATCGAGCACCAGCGAGCGCGGCGTGGAATCCCAGCGCACCACATAAATCAGCTTATCGATGAGCGGCAGCAGGGTCAGCGCATCGACGACCGGTACCAGCGGCGGCGAGTCGATGATGACATAATCGAAATCGCCGCGGAACTGGCGCAGCAGCGCCACCATCTTCTCCGAGGCGAGCAGGTCGGACGGGGTCTGCGTCTTGGAGCCGACCGGCAGCACCTTGAGGGTCGAGCCTTCCTGCTGGACGATCACGTCGTGCAGCGCATGGGTGCCGACCAGCACCTCCACGATGCCCGGCTGCTTGTCGATGCCGAACAGCTTGGAGGCGGAAGCCTTGCGCAGGTCGCCGTCGATCAGCAGCACCGATGCGCCGGAGGTCGTCAGCGACATCGCAAGGCTGGACGACAACGTGGACTTGCCCTCTCCCGCCACGCTCGACGTCACCAGAATGACCCGCGGCGGATGGTCGACATCGCTCATCTGGATGCCCGCGCGCAGCATGCGCACGCTTTCGGAGAACCGGCCCAGCGGCTTCGCCGCCGGCAGCTCGAAGATGGCCGGCGGCGTGCCGCGGTCATCGGCCTTGAGATCGGCCCGGCGCACCGACTGGATCGAGGAAAGCACCGGCAGGTGCACCAGCATTTCCAGTTGCTGGGCGCTCATCACACCCGATTTCAGCATTTCGCGCAGAAGCCCGATGCCCAGCCCCAGCATCGCCCCGCCCAGAAGCCCGCCGAGCAGGAACAGCTTCAGGCGCGGCGCGCTCGGATCGAGCGGCAGCACGGCGGGGCTGATGACGCGGGCGGAATCGTTCTGGAAGCTCGCATATTGGTCGGTCAGCTTTGCCTTGGAGAGAAAGTCGCCGAGCAGCGCCTTGTTCACCTCCGCCGTGCGCTCCAGTTCACGCAGTTGGACCGAGAGCTTCTCGTCCATCTGGTTCTGGCCGGTCAGTGCCTGCAGGTTTTCCGTCAGGGCCTTTTCGCGGCCGACGGCGGCGTCGTAATCGTTCTGCAGGTTGGCGAAGATGCGGTTGATTTCCGCCGCGATCGCCCCCTCGATATCGGCCCGCTGGGCGCGGGTGTTCACCAGCAGCGGATAGCGCGCGCCATATTGCGCGGTCAGGTCGGCCTCCTTCTGGGAGACCTCCGCCAGTTGGGTGCGCAATTTACCGAGGCTCTCGGAGCGCGCCACATCGGGAATGGCCAGCATATTGCCGCCGGCGGCGCGGATCCGGTTGGCCTGATCGAGGCGCACCTTCAGTTCCGCCACCTGCTTGCGGGCAGCCGCCACCTCGCCGTTGAAGTCGGAAAGCTGCTGCTCGGTCATGGAAACCTGCCCGGCCTGGGTCAGGTTATGCTCGGTGCGGAAGCGGACCACCGCTTCCTCGGAGGCGCGCACCTGCTCGCGCAGGTTCTGCACGCGCTCCGACAGCCAGTTGGAGGCGCGCTGGGCATCCTCGAGGCGCACATCGAACTGATCGACGATATAGGCATCGGCGATGGCATTGGCGATGCGCGTGGCCAGCACCGGATCGCCGAGGGTGACCGAAATGGTGATCACATAGCTGCGCGGCTGCTGGCTGACCGAGGTAACCTGCCGCAGCCACTGGATGGCATCCTGCTCGCGCTCGGCCTGTTGCTGCTCCGGCGTCAGGGCGCTCCTGTCGCCCACCGAGGGGCGCGGCGCCATGAAGGGCAGCCATGCCGCGAATGAAGCCGGCAACGTTTCGCGCAGCCAGCCCTTCAGGCTGAAACCTTTGCGGGCCTGCATCTCGTCCAGCACCGCCACGAGATTTTCCTGCTTCACAACGCGGCGCAGCAGCGCCGGCGATTCGATCAGGTTCACCTGCGTGGCCAGCGCAATCGGGTCGTAAAGCTGCGCATTGCCCAGTTCGTCCGTCACCGCAGAGTTCATGCGCGGCGGCGTCAGCATCAGATCGGCGCTGACACTGTATTTCGGTGCCTGCAGCGAATAGAGACCGGAGGC
>DAIPYB010000217.1:0-5447 GCA_036782955.1 Pseudoxanthobacter sp.
CCTGCTCAGTCTGCTGCGGCTGTCGCAGAAGGTCGCCAACGCTCACAAGCTGGTCATTGCATGGGGCGGCCTGCGCGGCGCCGTCACGCTGGCGCTGGCGCTTTCAGTGACGGAAAATCCGTTCGTCGATCCCGATATCAAGCGCTTCATCGCCGCCACGGCCACCGGCTTCACCCTTTTCACGCTTCTGATCAACGGCACCACGCTCAGGGCACTGATCCGCATCCTGAAGCTGGACCAGATCTCCCCGCTCGATGCGGCGGTGCGCGACGGCGTGGTGGCGGTGGCACTGGGCAATGTGCGCGATACGCTGCTCTACACCGCCGAGACCGCACAGATCGCCGACGACATCGCCCAGAAGGCGATCGGGCCTTATGATGCCCGCATCAAGACGGTGGTGCACCGCACCGAGACGGAAAAGGAAATCCTCGACCGCGACCGCCTCACCCTTGGTCTCGTGGCGATTTCGGACCGCGAGCGCGAGCTGGTGGAGGAGTTGTTCCGCGAGCGCACGGTGTCGCTGCGCATCATCGAGAACCTGCTGACCGATCTCGGCCGGCTGCGCGAGCAGGCGCGGGCCGGCGGCCGTGTGGAATACAACCGCGGCGCAAAGCGCATGCTGGGCTATTCGGTGCGCTTCCGCGTTGCGCTCAACGTGCACCGTTTCTTCGGTCTCGACGGCTTTCTGGTGGAGGCACTGGCCGACCGCTTCGAGCGGCTTCTGGTGATGCGCATCGTGCTGTTCGAGCTGAAACCTTTCGTGGTCGAGCGTATCCGTCCCATTCTGGGCGCGCGCCTGACGGCCATCATCGACGACATGCTGGCCCAGCGCATCGAGGCGACGGCGAAATCGCTGGCGGCCCTCGAACTGCAATACCCGGACTATGCCCGCGCCCTTGAGGAGCGCTTCCTCGTGCGCACCGCCCTGCGGCGCGAGGAACTGGAATATGAGACGCTGTTCAGCGACCGCATGATCGGGACCGAACTGCTGCACGACCTGAAGCGCAATGTTGCCGCCGCGCGGCGCGCCAGCGAAGGTCGGCCCCGTCTCGACCTCGGCCTCAACACCCGCGAGCTGGTGGCCAAGCTGCCGCTGTTCCAGAGCCTCGACAGCAGCGAGATCGACCAGATCGCGCGGCTGTTGCGTCCGCGTTTCGCGGTGCCCGGCGAGCGCATCATCCGGCGCGGGGAGCGCGGCGAGTCCGTGTTCTTCATCTCCTCCGGCGCCGTGGAGGTTTCCACCGCCGGCCGGCCGGTGCGCCTTGGCCGTGGCGATTTCATCGGCGAACTGGCGCTGCTGACCGGCGGGCGCCGGGTGGCCGATGTGACGGCTCTCGGCTACTGCCAGCTTCTGGTGCTGGAGGGAGAGGATTTCCGTGCGTTGCTGGAGCGCAACCCGGAGATGGACGTCAAGGTGCGGCAGGTCGCGGCCGAGCGGCTCAACATGAACAGTGCCGGCCTGATGACCGACGAGAGCGCCCGCAACGGCGACGATGGAGAGGCCGGACGCACCGGCCGTGTGCGTCTGGCGGTCGATCCCCAGACGGCGCTGCCTGCCGGGGCCGCCGCGCCGCCACCGGAAGGCGGCGGGCTTGCCGGCACCGCCGGCTGAGACGCCGGCGGCGGACGGTGCAATTTCTGAGCTACAGGCTCCCCGGTTTCGACCAAAAATAATTTTGCCGAAGCCGGGGGAATGTGTTTATTACCGGCCATGGCGGCGCCGGTTCCGGCGTCAGGCGTGCATCCTGCGGCAGCAGGCAGAATGAGCGGCAGCTTTTGGGCCGCGTGCCTCTGTTGAGGCCGAATTGCCTCTGGTGGCGGGTAGAGCCGGGAGGGCTGCTCAGGGCGGCCTTCCGGAGCCATGTGCGTGCGTCGCTGGTTTTCTATCGGGTATCTGACTGCGGGAAAGCGGTGGTTGCAGGGGGCTGCGACAACCGTGGGAAGGCGCATGCCGGGGCCGGAAGCCCGGGCGGTGCCCGGCACTCTTTAGCTATATGGAATTCGGCCTTATGACCGATTGGCAGAAACGTAAGACCGGCGGAGCGGCTGCAACCGGTGCAGCCCCGTCAAGGTCCGTTCCGGCCCCTGACGAACCCGCCTTCGATCCCGTCCGTCCGGTCGATGTGCTGGCTGACCCCGTTCTGGTCGCACTGGTGTGGGCTCTGGTGCCCCAGGCCCCGGTGGCCGTGTTCTCTCCATTCCTCGTTGCCAGCGTCGTGGTGGCGCTGCTGCGCCTTGCGGTTCGCGTGCTGTTGCGCATCCGGCCGGTGCGCCATCCCGCCCGCTGGAAAATGGCGCTTGCGGCTCTGCACGGCCTCGTTTGGGGCGTCGGCGGCAGTGCGGTCATTCTGGCAACCGGCACCCTGCCGTCCATTCTGGCGGTGGTGCTGGCGGTGTCGGGGCTGATGGCCGCCCGGCTTCTGGCCCATGCGGCGGTGCCGGTGGTGGCGGTGGTGTTCTGTGCGGCAGCCGGGCTGCCGCCGGCTCTCGCGCTGGCCTCGGTTCTGGTGGCGGGTGCCGGCGGCAGCGGCCTGCGTCTCGCGCTCGTGGCCGTCTATCTGGCCCTCATCGCAGTCCTCGGCTGGCGCGGTTATCGGTCTGTGCGGCGTCTGGTGCATCTCAACCGGGCCAGTGCCGCCATCAATGCCCGTCTCAGGCAGGAAAGGGCGGCCGAACGCAGGCTGGGCGAGAGCCTGCCCGGCGCGATCCTGCAGATCGGCATCGGTCCCGACGGAACTTTCAGCCTGCCTTTCGCCAGCGACGGCATCCGCGCGCTGACCGGCTTTTCCGCTGCCGGCCTGATGGCCGATCCGCTGCGCCTGCGCACCGTGATCGACGATGCCACGATTGCCGAACTGAAGGCGTCGCTGGCCCAGTCCGCCCGCAGCCTGACGATATGGCACCGCGAATTCGCCCTCATCCATCCGGAGCGGGGCCGCGTCTTTCTCGAAGGGCGCGCCACGCCGGAGCTTCATGCCGACGGCTCGGTGCTGTGGCATGGTTTTCTGCAGGACGTTACCGGCCGCCACACCCTTGAGGACAGCCTGACCATTCAGGGCCACATGATCGAGAATGCCTCCACCGGCATGCTGGTGCTCGATCCGCGGCTGCGCGTGCTTTCGGCCAACGGCGCGGCGGCCGCGATGCTGGGCTTCGACCGGCAGGCCGCGACCGGCCGGCATGTGCGCCATCTGCTGGCGCACCGGGGCCGCCCCCAGCTTGCCCGCGACGTGCGCGTGGCGCTGGCCGACCGCGGCCACTGGCAGGGCGAATTGCAGGGGGTCTCCGGCACGGAAAATTACCAGCCGGTGCTGGCGTCGCTGGATGTGGTGGGCGGCCGCAACGGGCCGGTCACGGGGCTCTGTCTGGTGCTGACCCGCATCGAGCATGTTAAGCAGAGCGAGCAGGCGCTCTATGAGCTTGCCCACCGCGACGAGCTGACCGCGCTCGCCAACCGCCGTTTCATGACCGCCAGCCTTGAGGGTGCCATCCGCCATGCGCGCGAGGCGGGCAGCCGTGTCGCGCTGCTGTTCATCGACATCGACGATTTCAAGAGCATCAACGACAGTCACGGCCATGCCGCCGGCGACAGCATTCTGTCGGAGATCGCCGCCCGCCTCAGCCAGTCGTCGCCGTCCGAGGCGGTGGTGGGCCGGCTGGCCGGCGACGAATTCGTCATCATGCTGCGCGAGGCTGCCGCCGAGGCCGCCCCCGCGGTTGCCGATGCCGTGCTGGCGGCGATGAGCCTGCCGTTCACGCTGCCGTCAGGCCTTCCCGTTACCGTCACGCTCAGTCTCGGGCTGGCACGCTTTCCCGACGATGCCACTACGCCGCGCGAGTTGCTGGACCGGGCGGACGCCGCCACCTACCGCGCCAAGCGGGCGGGCAAGGCGCAGGTCGCCGTGCATGAAGACGATGGCACTGTGCCCTTTGCCTCGCGCGCCCGCCTGCGGGCGGCGCTTGGCGGCAACAGCCGGCGCGGGGCATTCAAGGTCTATTATCAGCCGGTTTTCTCCACCGCCGACGGCAGCCTGCGCGGGGCGGAGGCTCTCGTGCGCTGGGCACTGGAGGATGGCCGCATCCTGCTGCCGGGCGCATTCCTCGCGGCGGCGGAGGAGGGCGGCCTGATCGGCGAGATCGACAGCTTCGTGCTGCACACCGCCATCGGGCGGCTGCGGACGTGGCGCGCACGCGGCTTCCGGCTGGAAACGCTGTCGGTCAATCTCTCGCCGCGCGGGCTGATAGACCCGACCATCAGCGCTGGGATCATCGAGGCCATCCGCGACAGCGGACCTCTGGCGCGCCATCTGGAGATCGAGGTCACGGAGAGTGCACTCACCGGTATCGCCGAACCGGCGTTCGAGGCGTTGCGGCGGATCAGGGCGGCCACCGGCGTCGCCATCGCCATTGACGGGTTCGGTCGCGGCAACGCGTCTCTGGAGCAGCTGAGCCGGCTGCGGGTCGGCCGCATCAAGATCGACAAGAGCCTGATCGCGCGCCTCAGCGGCCGGCGCGATGCGGCGCCGATCGTGCCGATGATTGTCCGGCTCGCGCAATCCATGGGCATGGTGGTGGAGGCGAGCGGCATCGAGACCCGCACCCAGCTTGAGGCGGTACGCTCGCAGGGCTGCGAACTGTTTCAGGGCTATCTGTCGGGCCAGCCGGTTCCGCCCGACCTGTTCGAGACCATGATGCGCGATGCCGGGCTGGAAAAGCAGCCGCCGTCGCCGTTGCCAACGCTGGGCGGAGGGCGGCCGACGTGACCATGGCGGCGACAGGCGTCGTGCGCCCCGTGCCGGCCGTGCTGGCCATCGTCGCGCGGCAGGGCAGGGTGCTGCTGGTGAGGCGCGCAAACCCGCCCGATCAGGGGCTGTGGGGTTTTCCCGGCGGCCGTGTCGAGCCGGGTGAAACGGTGGCAGCGGCGGCGGAGCGGGAGTTGGCGGAAGAAACCGCGGTCACCGGCCGCGCTGGCGACGTTCTGGGCCTGATCGATGCCATCGGCCACGATGCGGCCGGTGCTCTGGCCTATCATTTCGTGCTCGTGGCCGTGGCCTGTCGCTGGGTATCGGGCTCGCCTCTCGCCGGCGATGATGCCCTTGAGGCAGATTGGTTCACGCTGGCGCAGATCGAGGACAGCCTGCTGCAGACGAGCGCTCGCGTGGCGGAATTTGCCCGCCTTGCCCTGTCGATGCCGGCGGAGGACTGACGCGCCCCCGCAAAAGGCGCGGCAACAAAAAAGGCCAGCCCGGCGGGGCTGGTCTTTTCTGTTCTTGCGGGCCTGCCGGCCGCGTCCGGGGACGCAGGGCCTGCACCGTCACCGTCCGCCGCCGGAGCGGCGGAGGCAAATCAATCCGCAGCCTGCAGGTTGCCGGCCGAGGACTTGCCGGTGCGGCGGTCGGTCAGGATCTCGTAAGCGATCTTCTGGCCTTCACGCAGCTCGCCCAGTC
>DAIPYB010000218.1:0-5422 GCA_036782955.1 Pseudoxanthobacter sp.
CCCGTCCGCGCCCGGTGCCCCTTGCCCCGCGCCTGACCGGTGACGAGGCCGCCGCCCACGCCACCTTCGTACAGGGCATGGGCGACAAGGCCCTGTGGACACTCTATCTGCCGCCGGATGACGCCAAGAAGGCGAACTGAGGAAAAACAGAAAGGCCGGCCCGGTGAGGGGCCGGCCTTTGCCTGTCTGCTGCAATGAAGGGCCGGTCGCGGCGCCGTCAGTTGGCGGTCTGCAGCCGGTGCTGGTTCTGCTGGTAGAGCGCCACGAAATCGATCGGGTCCAGCAGCAGCGGCGGGAAGCCGCCGTCGCGGGTGCCGTCGGCGATGATCTGGCGCACGAACGGGAACAGCAGCCGCGGACACTCGATCATGACGAGCGGCTGGATCTGGTCGTCGGGCACGTTCTGGATGCGGAAGATGCCGGCATAGCTGAGCTCGGCATGGAACAGTACCTCGTCGTCCGCGGAGGCGCGGGCCTCCGCAGTCAGCGTCACCTCGATATCGGTGGTCGACAGCGGACGGGCGCCGACATTCACCGAAACATTGATCTGCGGCTGCGTCTGCCGCGGCTGCAGCGACATCGGGGCGTGCGGGTTCTCGAACGAGAAGTCCTTGACGTATTGGGCAAGAACGCTGATCGAGGGCTGATTGCCGTTGTCGGTTTCGCTCATTGTATTTCGTTCGCGTTCGGGTTGGGGCCGCCGCAGGTCAGGGAAGCGGCCGGGGCGCAGGCGTCCGTAACCCTGAGAACGGAGAGCCGGCGCGGAAAACGGATCGGTTGCGCGGATGCCGTCGCGTGCAATGCCGCGACCGCCGTGCACCGGAAACGGGAGAAAAGGTCCCGTCCGCCTCACGGCTCTATCATGGCGGATGGCGGCTTCACAAGCCGCCCGTCAGGGCTGGCCGCCGGGCCCGGAAAGGCGCCAGGGTCCGCCATCGGGGTCCTGCCGGCCCGGGCCGGGGGTGATGTCCTCGGCCTCCAGATCGATCACCGCGCCGGTGCCGGCGGGCGCGCGCATGCTGATATCCACGACGACCATGCGGCGGCGGATCTGGTTCCAGACGAAATCGCGCACCGGCGGCAGGAACAGCGCCAGCCCCACGACATCCGTGATGAAGCCCGGAACGATCAGCAGCACACCGGCCAGCATGATCATGGCACCGTGCACCATGGCCTCGCCGGGCAGCCGCCCGGCATTCATCTCTGCCTGCATGCGCCGCACGATGTCGAAGCTCTGCCGGCGCATCAGCGCCGATCCGGCCACCACCGACAGCACCACGAGTGCCAGCGTCGGCAGCACGCCGATCGCCCGGCCGACGATGATGAACACCGCGATTTCGAGCACCGGCAGCGCGAGCAGCGCCAGGGCAATGAGGCCGCCGAAGCTGAAGGCGGGGCCGGGGCGGGCGTTGGGGTTGGGTGCGAAAGACGCCATGCGGGCGGAGGTCCGGAACCGTTTCAGAAGATGCGTTTTTCCTAATATGGTCACTCCGGCCGGCGTTGCGAGGGGGCGGGTTGCCGCTGGCGGAGGCGTTTTTCCGCAGGCCCCGGCCTTGTATCGCCGCTTTTATGCTGCTTGAAGGTCACCTAAATGAGAGGTGTGCCGGGCGCCTGTGGCGAAAATTGCCAAAGGCGGGCACAATGAGGCGGAATGTGCGGGCGGGAATGTCCGCAGCGGACCTGAGCGGGCTGTCCGGGCGGGTGCGGTAAACGGTCAGGTGAGATGGGCGACTTTCTCGACATCTACAATATTATCTTCCTTGTGCTGGCGGTGGTCATCTTCCTGCGCCTGCGCTCGGTTCTCGGGCGGCGCACGGGCAACGAAGGTCGCCCGTTCGATCCCTTTGCCAAGCGTACCCCGGCGGAAACACCCGGCAACGAGGCCGATTCCGGCCGCCGCGAGGCGCCTGCGGTGCCGGACAATGTCACCCAGCTGCCCACCGCCCGGCCCGCGCCGGCCGCCAACGACACCGGCGAGAGCAGCGAAGCCGTGCTCGACCGCGTCGCGCCCGAGGGTTCGCCGCTGCGCGATGGCCTGAAGGCGGTTCTGGCGGCCGATCCATCGTTCGATCCGCCGCGCTTCGTCGCCGGGGCGCGCATGGCCTATGAGATGATCGTCACCGCTTTTGCCGCCGGAGACCGCAAGGCCCTCAAGCCGCTGTTGTCGCGCGATGTGTTCGAGGGGTTCTCGGCCGCCATTGCCGCCCGCGAAGGCCGGGGCGAGACGGTGGATTTCACCTTCGTCGGCATTTCGCGCTCCGAGATCGTGGCCGTGGGCATGAAGGGGGTATCGGCCGAGGTGACCCTGCTCATCGAGAGCGAACTGGTTTCGCTGACCCGCGACAAGGGTGGCGCGGTGATCGATGGCGATCCCACCCGCGTCAGCACGGTGGTGGATCGCTGGACGTTCGCCCGCGATACCGATCAGCGCGATCCGAACTGGAAGCTGATCGCCACTGAAGCGGCGGCCTGATGACACCGGGAGGCCGCGCCGGAACGGGCCGCGCGGCCGTTGCCGGACCGGCTCTTTCGTCGCTCTGTCCGGCGGCGCGCCTCAGGCGCGCCGCATTTGCTTTCCGGGTTCTCATGGCGGCGGGATTTGTCGTTGCGGCGCATGCTCCCGTGCTCGCGGAACCGGTTTCTCCGGCCGCCCTGCCCGGCTGGGCGGCAGACGATCAGGCCCCGGCCCTGCAGGCGTTCCTGCTGTCCTGCGACGGTCCCGCCACGCCGGCGGTCACCGCTGCCGCTCATATCGACACCCCGCCTGCCTTCGGCCCGGCCTGTGCCGCCGCCTTTGCCCTGCCCCGGCCTGCCAGCCGCGAGGCGGCCCGGGGGTTCTTCGAACGCTGGTTCGATGTCGCCCGGCCGGCTTCCGCGCAGGATGGCTTTCTCACGGGCTACTACGAGCCCGAGCTTGCCGGCGCCCGCCAGCGCGGCGGCCGTTTCACCGTTCCCCTCCACGCCGCCCCGCCGGATCTGGTCGTCCCCGGCGAAGGTGCGTGGCCGGCCGGCGAGGTGGCGTCCCTGACAGCGGCGCGGCGCGGCGGCGACGGTCGGCTTGCACCCCTGCCCGACCGCGCCGCCATCATGGCCGGCGCGCTCGACGGGCTGGGTCTGGAACTGGCGTTCGTCGAAAGCCCGGTCGATGCCTTCTTCGCGCAGGTTCAGGGCTCCGTGCGCGTGCGCCTTGAGGACGGCACGGTGGAAAGGCTCGGCTATGCCGGGCGCAACGGCTATCCCTACACCGCGATCGGGCGGATTCTGATTGCCCGCGGGGTGATTTCGCGCGAGGAGATGACCGCCGACCGCCTGAAAGACTGGCTCAGATCCCACCCCGACGAGGCGCCCGCCATCATGGCCGCCAACCGCTCCTATGTTTTCTTCCGCCGTCTCGATATCGCGAACCCCGCCGAAGGACCGCGGGGCACTGAGGGCGTGCCGCTGACCGCTGGCCGCAGTCTGGCCGTGGATGCGACTTTCCATGCCTTCGGCACACCGCTCTGGATCATGGCGGACGATGCCGATGCTGGGCAGTCGTCTGGGCCGCTGAACCGCCTTGTCGTGGCACAAGATACCGGAAGCGCCATCCGCGGTGCGGGACGGGGCGATCTGTTCATCGGCTCCGGCCCGGATGCGGGCGCCGTCGCCGGCCGGTTGCGCCATTCCATGGCGCTTGCGGTGTTGCTGCCGCGTGCGGAGCCGCGCCCGTGAGCCCGCGCCGCCGCAGGGAACTGAGCGAGGAAGACCGCGCGCTGTGGGCGCTGCTGGCGGCCACCGTAGAGCCCCTGCCGGTGCGCCGGCCGCGCGTGGCGCGCAAGGGCAGGACGGAAGAGAACGCGGCCGCGCTGCAGGCCGCCGGCACCCCGCCGGAGATGCCGGCACCGGCCGCCGCCACCGCCCTGCCGCGCCCTGCCGCGGCCGTCAAAGCTGCGCCGCCGCCCAAGCCGCCGGTTCTGCCGCTGGAGCGGCGGCTGATCCGGGAACTCAAGACCGGCCGGCGCGATATCGACGACCGCATCGACCTGCACGGCTTCACGCAGGAAGCGGCGCATATGCGGCTGATGGCCTTTCTGGTGCGCGCGCAGATTTCGGGCTACCGCAACGTTCTCGTCATTACCGGCAAGGGCGCGCGCGAGGACGGGCGTGGCGCCATGCACGAGCCCGAACGCGGCGTGTTGCGGCGCATGGTGCCGCACTGGCTGGAAATGCCGGCGGCCCGTCACCTTATATCCGGCTACAGCGAAGCCAGTCTTGCCCACGGCGGTGCGGGGGCTCTCTATGTCCGCATCCGCCGGCTTCGCGGCTGAACAGCGTTTCCCTCGCCCGGTTCCCTCCCTTCCATTGCGACGGACTGAAATGACCTCTGAAACGACCCCGGCCCAGCAGCCCCTGAAAGTGTTCGTGGTGCCTGTCACCGCATTTCGCCAGAACGCATCCATTCTCGTGTGCGGCACCACCAACAAGGCGGCGATCGTCGATCCCGGCGGCGATATCGACAACCTGCTCACCGCGCTGAAGGATTCCGGCGCCGAGGCGGAAAAGATCCTGCTCACCCATGGCCATCTCGATCATGCGGGGGCGGCGGCCGAACTGGCCGAAAAGCTTGGCATTCCGGTGGAAGGCCCACACAAGGCGGATGATTTCCTGCTGCAGGACCTGCCCAATGCCGGTGCCCGCTTCGGTATCGAAACCATGCGCCCGGTCACGCCCGACCGCTGGCTGCAGGAAGGCGACAGCGTGAAGGTCGGCGTCGTGGAGTTCGACGTGCGCCATGTGCCGGGCCACACGCCCGGCCATGTGGTGTTCCTGTCGGAAGGCCTGAATTTCGGCGTCGTCGGCGACACCCTGTTTGCCGGCACCGTGGGCCGCACGGATTTCCCCTATGGCTCGCAGGACCAGCTCGTTCAGGCCATCCGCGACAAGCTGATGGTGCTGGACGATGCCTTCACCGTCCTGCCCGGCCATGGCCAGGCAACCACCATCGGCCAGGAGCGCCAGGGCAATCCCTACGTCCGCTGATCTGCGCGCCGGAACGGCGCGTAATAGTAAAGCCCCGGCATCGTTACCGATGCCGGGGCTTTTTCATGTCCGCCGTTGCCGGACGGCAGCGATCACATATGGATCGCGCGCTTCTCGACGGCCAGCGCCGCTTCCTTCACCGCTTCCGACAGGGTCGGATGGGCATGGCAGGTGCGGGCGATGTCTTCCGACGAGGCACCGAACTCGATGGCGATGGCGGCTTCCGCGATCAGCGTGCCGGCATCCGGGCCGATGATGTGGACGCCATAGACGCGGTCGGTCTTGGCATCGGCCAGCACCTTCACGAAGCCGTCGGTGGTGCGGTTCACCTTGGCGCGACCGTTGGCCGTGAAGGGGAACTTGCCGACATTGTAGGCGATGCCGGCGGCCTTCAGCTCTTCCT
>DAIPYB010000219.1:0-5416 GCA_036782955.1 Pseudoxanthobacter sp.
TTTCGGCACCGACGGCATTCGCGGCAAGGCCAATCGCTGGCCGATCACGCCGGAAATTGCCCTAAAGGTCGGCATGGCGACGGGCCTTGCCTTCAGCCGGGGCGAACACCGCCACCGTGCCGTCATCGGCAAGGACACGCGCCTTTCCGGCTATATGATCGAGACCGCGCTGGTGGCGGGCTTTACCGCCGTGGGCATGGACGTGTTCCAGACCGGTCCGGTGCCGACGCCGGCGGTGGCGATGCTGACGCAATCGCTGCGCGCCGATGTCGGCGTGATGATCTCGGCCTCGCATAACCCCTTCGACGATAACGGCATCAAGATTTTCGGGCCTGACGGCTTCAAGCTCTCCGACGAGCTGGAAGCCGAGATCGAGGCGATGCTGGACGCCGATCTTTCCGCCCGGCTGGCGCCGCCGCAGCTTCTGGGCCGCAACACCCGCGTCGACAGCGCCATCGACCGCTATGTCGAGTTCGTGAAGCGCACCGCCCCGCGCGACATGCGGCTCGGCGGGCTGCGCATCGTGCTCGATTGTGCCAATGGTGCCGCCTACAAGGTGGCCCCGACCGCGCTGTGGGAACTGGGTGCCGAGGTGGTGCCGATCGGCGTGAAGCCGGACGGCTTCAACATCAACGATCACTGCGGCTCGACCGACCCGGATGCGCTGTGCGAGCGGGTGCGCGAGGTGCGCGCCGATATCGGCATCGCCCTCGACGGCGATGCCGACCGCGTCATCATCTGCGACGAGCACGGCCATATCGTCGATGGCGACCAGTTGCTGGCGGTGATTGCCGGTTCGCTGCTGGCGGACGGTGCGCTCAAGGGCGGCGGCGTGGTGGCCACCGTCATGTCGAATCTCGGTCTTGAGCGCCACCTCAACGATCTCGGCCTTTCGCTGGTGCGCACCCGCGTGGGCGACCGCTATGTGGTGGAGCGCATGCGCGCCGATGGCTACAATGTCGGCGGCGAGCAGTCGGGCCACATCGTGCTGGCGGATTATTCCACCACCGGCGACGGCCTGATGGCCGCCGTGCAGGTGCTGGCGGTGGTGGCGCGCACCGGTAAGCGCGTGTCTGAGGTCTGCCGTCGCTTCGAACCGGTGCCGCAGATCCTCAAGAACGTCCGCATCCGCGGCGGCCAGCCGCTGGAAGATGCCGGCGTCAAGGCCGTCATCAGCGACGCCACCGGCCGGCTGGGCAAGTCCGGCCGCCTCGTCATTCGTCCCTCCGGCACCGAACCTCTCATCCGCGTGATGGGTGAGGCGGACGATGCCGGCCTTCTGGCTGAGGTGGTGGATGAAATCGTGGCGGCGGTGGGTCGCGCGGCCTGATGGCGGGCTTTCCACGAAGTTAAGAAGCATGGTTAATGCGGCATTAACGACCTGAGGCCACACTGGGGCCGTCCGGTATCCCGCGAGACGGGTGCCGGCCGGTCGTCATCATGCCCCGGACCCGTCTGCCGCCATGCGCCTTCCCGCCGCTGCCTTCCTCGTCGCCGCTCTTGTGCCAGCCGCAGCCTTCGCCGCCGGCGCGCCGGGGCAGGGCGAGCCGCCCGTGTTGCAGCACACAGACGACATGCTGCCGGAGGTGCCGGACGATTTCGGCTTCTATCTGCGGGCGGACGCGGGCCTCTCCTTTCTCGCCATCGACCATGTGAATGTCGGCGGTGCGCTCGGCAGCCAGTGGTCGCGCGGGCGCGGCGAGGGTGCTTCCGCGGTCACCGGCGGGCTCGGGCTGGGCGCGGGGCTGCGCTGGTCGCGCTGGCTGCGCACCGACCTGACGCTCGATTATGCCTTGCCCGCGCAGGAAAAGGCCTCTCAGCTTTGCGCGGCCTGCGGTGGCGCGCGGCTTGGCGCCAGCGCTGATATCGACAGCCTTGCCCTGCTGGCCAACGCCTATGTGGATCTGCCTTCCCTCGGTCGCTTCACGCCGTGGGTCGGCGGTGGCATCGGCATTGCCCACCTCGGCCTGTCGTCGGGCACGGTCACGCTGTCGGGTGCGACCGTTGCGCCGATTGCCGATGCGCAGGCCTGGAACCTGGCGTGGCAAGGCAGTGCCGGCGTGGCGATGAAGCTCTCCACGGCTGTCTCCCTCGATGCCGGCTATCGCTACCTGGGGCTGGGCAGCCTTTCCGCCGGGGGCCTCGTGCCCGGCGAGGCGCGCGATATCGCACGGCAGGAGGTGCGAATCGGGTTGCGCTACCGTCTGGACTGATGCTGCGCCGAAATGACGCATACTCGGTGCCCCGGCCGATGCCCTGCCGCCGGCTTGCGGTTTCCGGCCCGCAAGGCGCCGCCGCCGGTCATTGTCCCGGCCGGCGTGGCGGCGCGCTTGACCGCCATGGGGCGGCGGAGTAGCTGCGACGGCGGGACACCCCTCCCCAACGAGGGGCGCCTATCTGAAAGGGTAGCCAGAATGACCGTTGTCGCGAAGCCCGCCGTGCGGCCCGCCGATCCCAATTTCTCTTCCGGCCCGTGCGCCAAGCGGCCCGGCTGGAGCCTGCAGGCGCTGGCCGGTGCGCCGCTCGGCCGTTCGCACCGCGCGAAGATCGGCAAGGATAAGCTCAAGACTGCCATCGACCTGACCCGCGAGGTGCTCGAGGTGCCGGCGGACTATCGCATCGGCATCGTGCCGGCGTCCGATACCGGCGCGGTGGAGATGGCGCTGTGGTCGCTTCTGGGCGCGCGCGGCGTCGACATGGTGGCGTGGGAATCCTTTGGCGAAACGTGGGTGACCGACGTCGTCAAGCAGCTGCGGCTTGACGATGCCCGCGTCATCACCGCGCCCTATGGCGAACTGCCCGATCTTTCCGCGATCGATTTTGACCGCGACGTGGTGTTCACATGGAACGGAACCACGTCCGGCGTGCGCGTGCCCGATGCCGGCTTCATTCCGGCCGACCGCAAGGGCCTGACGATCTGCGACGCCACCTCGGCAGCCTTTGCCCAGAAACTGGACTGGGCGAAGCTCGATGTCGTCACCTTCTCGTGGCAGAAGGCGCTGGGCGGCGAGGCCGCGCATGGCATGCTGATCCTGTCGCCGCGCGCCGTGGAGCGGCTGGAGAGCTACACCCCCGCGTGGCCGCTGCCGAAGATCTTCCGCCTGACCGCGAAGGGCCGGCTCATCGAGGGCATCTTCGTCGGCGACACCATCAACACCCCGTCGATGCTGTGTGTGGAAGATTATATCGATGCGCTGGAATGGGCGAAGTCGGCCGGCGGCCTGCGCGGGCTCAATGCCCGTGCCGACGCCAACTTCGCCACCGTCGCGGCGTGGGTCGAGGCAACGCCGTGGATCGAGTTTTTGGCGGTGAAGCCGGAAACCCGCTCCAACACCTCGGTATGCCTGCGGATTGTCGATCCGGTCGTCACCGCGCTCGATGCCGGCGGACAGGCAGCGTTCGCCAAGGCCGTCTGCACGCGGCTGGAGAAGGAAGGCGTGGCCTACGACATCGGGTCCTACCGCGATGCGCCCGCGGGCCTGCGGGTGTGGGTCGGCTCCACGGTGGAGCAGGCCAGCGTGGCTGCGCTGTTGCCCTGGCTTGACTGGGCGTTCGCCGGGGAAAAGGCTGCCCTGACGGCCGCGGCCTGACGACGGCTCTCGCCGGGCATCCACCGGATGTCCGGCGTCCGGCCGCATTTCCTGCCGGCCGGTGTGTGCGGAGACTGATGCGATGGCCCCGAAAGTTCTGATTTCCGACCAGATCTCGCCTGCCGCAGTGCGCATCCTCACCGATCGCGGCATCGACGTGACCTACGAGCCCGATCTCGGTCGGGACAGGGAGCGGCTGGCGGCGGTGATCGGGGCGTTCGACGGTCTCGCCATCCGCTCCGCCACGCGCGTGACGCCACGGATTCTGGCGGCAGCGGCGCGCCTGAAAGTGATCGGCCGCGCCGGTCTCGGGCTCGACAACGTGGACGTGCCCGCCGCCACCGCCCATGGCGTGATCGTGATGAACACGCCGTTCGGCAACTCCATCACCACCGCCGAGCACGCCATCGCGATGCTGTTCGCCGTTGCCCGCCAGATACCGGCGGCCGATGCTTCCACGCAGGCCGGGCGCTGGGAGAAGAACCGCTTCATGGGCGTGGAGCTTGCCTCCAAGACCCTCGGCATCGTCGGCTGCGGCACCATCGGTGCGCTGGTCAGCGAGCGGGCGCTGGGGCTGAAGATGAAGGTGGTGGCCTTCGATCCGTTCCTGTCGGCGGAGCGTGCGCTCGATCTGGGCGTGGAGAAGGTGGATTTCGACACTCTTCTCGCCCGGGCTGACTTCATCAGCCTGCACACGCCGCTGACGGACAGGACCCGCAACATTCTGGATGCGCAGGCCATCGGGCGGGCGAAGGACGGCGTCTATATCATCAATTGCGCCCGCGGCGGGCTGGTGGACGAGGCGGCGCTGCGCGCGGCCCTCGAAAGCGGCAAAGTCGCCGGCGCGGCGTTCGATGTGTTTTCCGCCGAACCGGCCACGGACAATGTGCTGTTCGGGGCGCCCAACATGGTGTGTACGCCGCATCTCGGCGCAGCCACCACCGAGGCGCAGGAAAACGTGGCGCTGCAGGTGGCCGGCCAGATCGCCGATTATCTTCTCGGCGGCGCCGTGACCAATGCGGTCAACATGCCTTCCATTTCGGCCGAGGAGGCGCCGAAGCTGGCCCCCTTCGCCCGGCTCGCCGGTCAGCTTGGCTTCTTTGCCGGCCAGCTTGCCGAATCGAGCCTCACCGGCGTGCGGGTGGAGTTCGAGGGCGCGGTGGCGGGCATGAACGTGAAGGCGCTGACCGCCGCCGCCCTCGCCGGCCTGTTCCGGCCGCTGCTGCAGACGGTCAACATCGTTTCCGCCCCGGCCATTGCCCGCGAGCGCGGCATCCGGATCGAGGAAGTGCGCCGGGACGCGCAGGGCAGCCACGAGAGCATCGTCAAATTGACGGTCGAGACCGACCGCGACGAGCATCCGGTCGCCGGCACCGTGTTTGCCGATGACCGGCCGCGCATCATCGAGATCGGCGGGGTGCAGGTCGATGCCGCCATCGCCCCGCACATGCTGTACATCGCCAGCGAGGACAAGCCCGGCTTCGTCGGTGCCCTCGGAACGGTGCTGGGCGAGGCGGGTATCAATATCGCCACCTTCAGCCTCGGCCGGCGTGCTGCCGGCGGCGAGGCCGTCTGCCTGGCAGAAGTCGACGGCCCGGTTCCGCCGGCCGTGCTGGCCCGTATCGCCGGGCTGCCGCTGGTGCGGCAGGCGCGCGTGCTGGCATTCTGAGGCAGAACTTCCACCGCGCCGTTCATAGCCGGCTCTGGCGAAGCAGGCGCCGGCGCGCTATATAAACAGCGGGCGATACTGCGCGGTTCGACGGAACTTCTAATTCCCCGGGGCCTTATCGATCCTTAAGGGAGCTGTTCCTGACCGGGCCCGTGGG
>DAIPYB010000220.1:0-5404 GCA_036782955.1 Pseudoxanthobacter sp.
GCCCGGTCCGGGCACCCCGTGAGACGCACAAAAGATAGGCTGGCGAACTGTCCGCGGCAACGGTCGCTTTGCGGCCGCGCGGCGTCGGGCGCTATAAAAGCGGGCGGGTTGTGGATGAGGGGCGGGCAGATGACGGGAACGAAGCCGGCGGGCCGGCACGGGGAAGGCTCGGCCGGGCCGGGGCTGCCGGCAAGCGTTCTGGCCTGTGCGCTGGCGCTTTGCGTGATGGCGGTCACCTTCCGGGCCATGGCCATCGTCTATCTGCCGGTGCCCTACTGGGACCAGTGGTATTATGTGACGCCGGCCCAGACACTCTCCAGCCTGTGGAAGCAGCACAACGAACACCGCCTCGTGCTCTACAAGCTGATTTCAGCCGCCGACATGCTGCTCGTCTCCGGCCGCCACTACATCGATTTCGGTGCCAGCCTGTTCATTCAGGCGGCCCATGCGCTGCTGCTCTCGGGCCTCATTCTGGCGGCCGGACCATGGCGCGGCTCCGTGCGCATCGCGTTCGTGATTGCGCTGGTGTCCGGCGCGCTGTTCTGGGGCCTTCAGTGGGAGAATTTCTTCTGGGCCTTCCAGGCGCAGTTCTTCGGTGTCTATGCGGCGGCGACGCTGGCTTTCTGGCTGCTCTGCCGGGGCAGGGGCGCGGGCGGGGCGGGGCTGGCGTTTCTGGCCGCGCTGGCCTCGCTCGGCTTCATGTCGAACGGACTGGTGGCGCTGGTGATCCTGCCGCTGCTGGCATGGGCGCTCGGCCGCCCCGCCCGGCAGGTGGTCGCGCTGGCGGTGGGCGCGGTGCTGGCCGCGGCGATCTATCTGGCGGGCTACCACACGCCCGATCTGCACACCCCGCCGCTCGCCGCCCTTGCCCGGCCCGTGCCGCTGGCGCTCTACATCGCGTCCTATGTCGGCCGTCCGGTTCTCGACCTGTTTCACTATGCGATCCCGGCCGTGCCCTCGTTTCCGAAATATGCGGTGTTCGCCGGCACCGCCGGCATTCTCGGGGCGCTGGTGCTGGCCGCGCACCTCGTGAGGGCGCGCGGCAAGGTGAGGCCGGCGCAGTTCGGCCTGCTGGCGGTGATCGCGTTCATCGGCGGTACCGCCTTCATCACGGCGCTGGGGCGGCTCGATTTCGGCATCGGCCAGTCCTATGCCGGCCGCTATGCGACGCCGGCGATCCTGTTCTGGGTGGCGCTGGGCGGCCTTGTCGCCAGCCGCGCGGCCGGGCAGGGGCGGCGTGTCGTCGGTGCCGTTGCCCTGATCGCGCTGGCGCTGGCGGCGGCGGGCGCACCGACGATCATCGCCTTCGCGCATTCCGAGCGGCAGAACCGGGCGGACGGCCTGACCGCCATTCTCAGCAAGGCCGGCGACGGCGAGGCGCTTGCCCGCCTGCTCGACAATCCCGCGGTGATCGCGGTCAACGCCGCGGAACTGGAGAAAGCGCGGCTTGCCGTCTATGCGCTGCCGTGGTCGCACTGGCTGGGGCAGCCGCTCGCGACGGTGGCCCCCGACAGGACGGAAACGGGCTGCACCGGCACGCTGGCGGTTGCTGGTGCGCTCGCCGGCCCGGCGGCGGGTGCTCAGGCGGGCTGGCGCGTTGCGGGCAGCAGCCGCTCGGCCAGCGGCCTGCCGTTCAGGACCGTCATCCTGACGGACGCGGCCGGCGTCGTTGCCGGCTACGGCATGACCGACAGCCGCGACGCGGCGGACGGCACATGGAGCGGCTGGCGCGGCCATGTGCGACCCGGCACGGCCGGCCCGGTCGCGGCATGGGGGCTTGGCGATGACGGCGCGCCGTGCCGCTTCGCCGGGCCGGTGGCGCTTTCCGGCGGCTGAAAGCGCGGGGCTGGGTGGAGCAAAATGCGCACTGACAGGCTGACGCGCAGGGGATAACAATTCCGCTATTGCCGGCTCCGCGCGCGACGCTCCTCCGGCCGGGATGAGGCGACGCCACGCCGCCTGCCCGGCATCGGCGGTGTATCGTCCGGCGCGACTGCCTCTCTCCGGGGTATCCGGGCCGGCCGGGGAACTGGCGAAAGACGGACACGACCGTGGACATGATATCCGGGCTGATCGACGGCGCCGCGCTGAGCGCGTTGCTGCAGGTGCTGCTGATCGACGTCGTCCTGGCGGGCGACAATGCCGTGGTGGTGGGGCTCGCCGCCGCGGGGTTGCCGCGCGAGCAGCGGCTGAAGGTCATCATCGTCGGCATTCTGGCAGCCACGGTGCTGCGCATCCTGTTTGCCACGATTGCCGTTCACCTGCTGGCGATCATCGGCCTGCTGCTGGCCGGCGGCATCCTGCTGCTCTGGGTGTGCTGGAAGATGTGGCGCGAGATTCGCGCCGACCGGGCCGCCGAGGAGGCCGAGCACGAGGCCATTGCCGACACCGCCGAAGCCGAACAGAGCCTCGTCTTCGGCGACCGGCCGGCAGCGGCGGACAGCACGCCGCCGCGTGCGCGCAAGACATTCGGCCAGGCGGTGATGCAGATCGTCGTCGCGGACATCTCGATGTCGCTCGACAATGTGCTGGCGGTTGCCGGTGCCGCCCGCGAGCACCCCAGCGTTCTCATCCTCGGCCTTGCGATGTCGGTGGCGCTGATGGGGCTGGCGGCTTCCCTCATCGCCGGGCTGCTCTCCCGCCATCGCTGGATTTCCTATTTCGGCCTCGCCATCATCGTCTACGTCGCCCTCAAGATGATTTTCGAGGGCACGCTGGAGGTGCTGCACGCCCTGCCGCCCGGAACCCTGCCGTTCTGATCGCGCGGCCGGCCGGCCTCCCGCAGCAGGATGGCATCGGCATCGAGGCCGCGGATCGGCACATCGGGGTCCGTGGGAATGAGGCCGCCGGCCTGAAGGCGCAGGTAGCGGCCGCAGCAAACCCGCAGGAACGAGGCGAAGTTGCCCTCCATGCCGGCAAAGGCCAGTTCGTCGTGAAGCCGGGAAACGAGCTGGCCGAGGGTGAGCCCGTCGCGGCGGGCGATTTCCTCCAGCACGCTCCAGTAGAACTCCTCCAGCCGCAGGCTGGTGGAAACGCCGCTGAGGCGCATGGAGCGGGTGCGGTTCTCCCACAGCGCCGCGTCGGCACCGGTGAAAAGGCGGCACATGGCTGGTCCTCCCCGGACGTTTCGCATCCCGTGAACGGCCTCTGCCGCGCGCGGCGGGCCGTTTCGTTGGCGGGCAGCATAGCATGGCGCCTTGCCGACACCACCGGCTTGCGGAAACGCGCGTAAATCCGGCGGCTTCCCGCTGGCCCCGCGCGTGGCCGCGCTTTAGGTTCGGGGCATTCTACGCCCGGCAGCAAGAAGGAGCCCGCGAGACCATGCCCGAGAAGCCGCCCATTGGCCCGGAAACCCGTCTGTGCATGTCGCTGGCCGCGCGGCCGGGCCGGTTCGGCTCGCGTTTTCACAACCGGCTTTATGAGCGGCTGGGGCTGGATTTCGTCTACAAGGCCTTCACCACCACCGACCTGCCGGCCGCCATCGGCGGCGTGCGGGCGCTCGGCATTCGCGGCTGCGCCATCTCCATGCCGTTCAAGGAGGCCGTCATCGGGCTCATCGACGGGCTGGAAGGATCGGCCGCGGCAATCGACAGCGTGAACACCATCGTCAACGATGGCGGACGGCTGACCGGCTACAACACGGACTATACGGCCATTCGCGCGGTGCTCGACGAGGCCGGCATCGATCCGGCGACGCCGTTCCTGCTGCGCGGGTCCGGCGGCATGGCGAAAGCGGTGGCCGCCGCGCTGCGCGACCGCGGGCACCGTGCCGGCACCGTCATCGCGCGGCGCGAACAGGCCGGCCGGCCGCTGGCCGACCTCTATGGTTTCGGCTGGGCCGCCGGGCCGGAAGGGCTGCGCGCGCCGCTGATCATCAACGCCACCCCGCTGGGCATGGCCGGGCCGGACGCGGCGGCACTGGCTTTCGACGCCGGGACGGTGGCGGCAAGCGAGACGGTGTTCGATGTCGTCGCCCTGCCGGTGGAAACCCCGCTGATGCAGGCCGCGGCGGCGGCCGGCCGAAAGCGCATTTCCGGCGCCGATGTTGCCGTGCTGCAGGCGCTGGAGCAGTTCGTGCTCTATACCGGCATCCGCCCCGATGCGGAGACGGTGCGCGAGGCGGCGGCCTTCGCGCGCGGCGGCTGAGCGGGCTGGCGCCGCCTTTTTTTGCCGGCGGCGCCTTTGGCTGGCCTCAGAGCGTGATCTTCGTGCCGAGCACGCCGAGGAACTGGGCGATCCATGCCGGATGGGCCGGCCACGCCGGGGCCGTGACCAGATTGCCGTCTGTGACGGCCCCGTCGATGGCGATGGAAGCGAAGGTCGCGCCGGCAAGGCGCACTTCGGCCTGGCAGGCCGGATAAGCAGAGCAGGTGCGCCCCTTCAGCACACCGGCGGCGGCCAGCAGCTGCGGTCCGTGGCAGATGGCGGCGACGGGCTTGCCGGCCTCGAAGAAGTGGCGCACGGCGGCCACCACATCGGCGTCGAGACCGAGATATTCCGGTGCCCGCCCGCCGGGAATGACGAGCGCGTCATAATCCTGCGGCCGGATATCCGCGAAGGTGGCATTCAGCGTGAAGCGATGCCCCGGCTTCTCGCTGTAGGTCTGGTGCCCTTCGAAATCGTGGATCGCGGTGGCTACCCATTCGCCCGCCTTCTTGCCGGGGCAGACCGCTTCCACGGTGTGGCCCACGGCGAGCAGGGCCTGAAACGGCACCATGATCTCGTAGTCCTCGCCGAAATCGCCGACGATCATCAGAATGCGCTTGGCGCCCATGGCTTCACTCCCGGATTTCGGCGGGCTCGTTCGTGGCTGTCCCGCCGCTGCACTGAGAGCGCCATTATTCCCCTTTGTCGCGCGGGGCGGGTGTTAGCCCGTTATCGCGGGGGGCCGTATCCGGCCGGTCGAGAGACCCGGAATGCAGACGGGGCGCACGGCGTGTTGCCACGCCGTGCGCCCCGCGAAACATTCAGGCTTCAGCCGGCGTTCAGGCGTCGGCCTTGACCTTCTTGTGCATGGTGCCGGTCTCGCGCAGGCGGGTGTGCCACGACAGCGCCTCTTCCAGCACATGCGGGGTCTGGCCGCCGCGCTTCCACGCGCGCTCGACATAGTCGTTGAGCTCGTCGCGGTAGTCCGGATGCACGCAGTTGTCGATGATGATGCGCGGGCGCTCGCGCGGAGCGGTGTTGCGCAGATCCGCCAGACCGATCTCGGTGGCGATGATGTCCACGTCGTGCTCGATGTGGTCGACGTGCGGCACCATCGGCACGATGGACGAGATCTTGCCGTCCTTGGCGATGGACTTGGTCACGAACACCGCAAGGTGGCCGTTGCGGGCGAAGTCGCCGGAGCCGCCGATGCCGTTCATCATGTGCGTGCCGCCGACATGCGTGGAGTTCACGTTGC
>DAIPYB010000221.1:0-5402 GCA_036782955.1 Pseudoxanthobacter sp.
TGTAGACATCGTAATAGCCGATCACGTCGGCGATGAAGATGCCGTCGAAGATGCCTTTCTCAAGGGTGCGGGCCAGATCCTGCCAATAGTCCAGGTCTTTGTATTTCCAGGATTTATCGCGCGGATGAGCCCACAGGCCGGGCGACTGGTGGCCAACGCAGTTCATCTCGAATGCGTTGAAGTGAATCTGCCGGGTCATGACCGACCTTCCCTGAAAAATCGCGCTTGCTGCGCACGCGTCGGCGCCCACCGGCTTCCGGCAGCAACCGGGCAGGCAGGCCTCATTGGCCCGGCATGACAGCATCTTGCTCTTCTTTTGTCTATATGCTTTATCGACTAAAGAGACTTATTCCGATACTCCCGGCCGGTCATGGCCGGAATCCTCAGGGACAAAGCGATGACGACGATCGAGAAGGTGCGCCCGGCCGATGCCGGCACAGCGCAGCCCGGAACCACGCCGGCCGCGCCCGAGCAGTGGGGCGCCGGTCCCGATGCCGGCTACGAGGCGCTGGCCGCCCGCTTCCGGCCGATTTTCGACCGGATTGCAGAAAACGCGGTCGCCCGCGAGGTTAACCGCGCCCTGCCGGTGGAGGAAATCGGCTGGCTGAAGGATGCCCGGTTCGGCGCCCTGCGCGTGCCCGTCGCGGACGGCGGTTTCGGCGCAACGCTGCCGCAGCTTTTCGCACTGCTGATCGAACTGGCGGCGGCCGATTCCAATCTGGTACAGGCCCTGCGCGCCCACTTCGGCTTCACCGAGGACATTCTGTCGGCCGGCGCCGAGCGCCGCGCCCTGTGGCTGCCGCGCATCGCCGCCGGCGAGATCGCCGGCAGCGCGTGGACCGAGACCGGGCCCGCGGCGCAGGGCGCCTTCTCCACCCGCGTCACGCAGACCGACCACGGCCTGCGGCTGAGCGGCACGAAATTCTATACCACCGGCTCGCTTTATGCCGACTGGATCGATGTCGGCGCCAGTGACGACGCGGGCGCGGGCCTTTCAGTGGTCGTGTCCCGCCACGCCGCCGGCGTGGACGTGCGCGATGACTGGGACGGGATGGGCCAGCGGCTGACGGCGAGCGGCACGACGGTGTTCACCGATGTCGCGGTCGAGGATGCCATCAGTGACGAGACCCGCTTCAGCTACGGTGCGGCGTTCTACCAGCTGGTCCACTTCGCCACCCTCGCCGGCATCGGCCGGGCGGCATCGCGCGCAGTGGCCCGGCAGGTCGCGGCCCGCACCCGCAATTTCAGCCATGCCAACACACCGCTGGTGCGCGACGACCCGCAGGTTCTGGCGGTCGTGGGCAGCATCACCGGTGCGGCCTATTCGGCGGGCGCGATCGTGCTGAAGGTCGCAGAAGCCCTGCAAGCGGTCTACGAAGCCGGAGCCGGCGGCAACGAAACGGCACTGGAGGCTGCCAACGTGCGGGCGGAGATCGAGGTCGCCGCGGCGCAGGGCGTGGTGATCGACCTGATCGTCGGCGCCACCAGCCGGGTATTCGATGCACTGGGCGCCTCCTCGACGCTGCGTCCCAACGCTCTCGACCGTTTCTGGCGCAATGCCCGCACCCTCGCCAACCACAATCCGCGCATCTACAAGGACCGGATCGTCGGCGCCTATGCCGTCAACGGCACCCTTCCGCCGTTCCAGTGGCGCATCGGGCAGGCCTGATCCCTCAGGCCCGCCACGCATACAGGGCCTCAGCCGGCCTCGGCGAGAAAATCGCCGACGAGCCGGCTGAACCGGGCGGCATGCTCGATCTGCGTCCAGTGTCCGCAGCGGCCGAACACATGCAACTGCGACCGGTCGATAAGAGAGGACAGACGCAGGGACACCTCCGGGGGGATGACCTTGTCGTCACGGCCGTGGATGATGAGGGTCTCGTGCGGCAGCGCGCGGATGGCAGCCTCGTCGGAGCCCAGCGCCTCCACCCAGCGCTGGCGCGGAGCGGGGAACAGGGCGGAAAAGCTTTCCTGAAACCCGGGCCGGATGCTGGCTTCGTAGCGCAGCCGCGCCAGTTCGTCATTGACCAGCCCGCGGTCGAACGCAAAGAGGTCGAGCATCTCGCGCATGGCGGCGATGGACGGCTGATAGCCCCATACCTTGTCGAGCGCATCTGTGATGGGAAAGCTGAGGCCTACGCTGCCCATCAGCACCAGCCGGCGCACCCGCGCAGGCTCGGCAATGGCCAGTGCCAGCGCAATCGCGCCGCCGAACGAATTGCCCACCACGTCCGCCGTCTCCAGCCCGAGGGCATCCATGAGATCGAGGATCTGACGGATCCAGACGGCCCGATCGGGCGCCCGGCCCGGAACACGCTCGGTGTAGCCGAAGCCGGCCATGTCCGGCGCCACCACCCGAAAGCGCTGCGACAGCACGGGAAGAACGCCCCGCCAGTTCGCCCACGCCGACACGCCGGGCCCCGAGCCATGGATAAACAGCACGGGCCGGCCCTCGCCGCGATCGTGCACGTTGGTGGAAAATGCACCGGTGCGCACGGCAACGCCGATTTCCGGATTGCCCGCCGGCACCTCTGTGGCCGTATCCGTCTGAAGTGTCATTGCCTGCCCTCCCCGAACCTTGGTTCCGGTTTGCAGCCGGTGTTGGCCCGGCCTTTCGCGCAGAGCTTAGACTGCCGGCGCAACGAGGGCAATAATTTCGATATTTTAGTTTTTGCCGAAATATTGACGACTACCGCTCAGCGGTCGGATTCTGCCTTCCTCGCCCGGCCCTTCGTGCCGACCTGATCGGCAAACACCACCTTCAGCACATCCAGCGTGCGCTGGATGTGGTCGCGCTCCAGCTCGCAGGCCCGCTCGACATCGCGCGCCAGCACCGCCTCCATCACCGCCGCGTGCTCTGCATGAACGTCGCGCGGCACCACCCGATTGCACAGGCAGACACGGCGGTAGCGTTCGGTCTGCTGAAACAGCACCCCATGCATCTGCTTCAGCCAGCGAGACGGGCACGCTTCGATGAGCGCCATGTGGAAGGCGCGGTTGGCATCCTCGAAGGCATCCTGCTCGGCCACGCGGTTGCCCGGCAACCGTGCTTCCACCTTGGACAGCCGGTGAAAGGCCGCCACCAGATTGGCTTCCCACACATCGTCGCCATTGAGAATGGACTGCCGCAGCGCCTCCACCTCGATCAGCTTGCGCACCTGCGTGAGGTCGGCGACGTCCTCCAGCGAGATCTCCGCCACGCGGAAGCCGCGCTGCTCCTCGGAGGTGACGAGCGATTCTCCCACCAGCCGCGTCAGCGCCTCGCGCATCGTACTGGCACCGAAGCCATAGCGCTGGCGCAGCATCTCGAACCGCAGCTTCGAGCCCGGCTGCAGGGTGCCATCGAGAATCTCACGACGCAGCGTGCTGTAGGCCGCTTCCACCAGACTGCGCGCAGCCACCACCCGGGGCGCCAACTCTGATTCTGCCATGTCGCGACCACCATAGCGGCGCGGACGCCCCGGCAGGCCATCCACGGCCCGCAGAACCGAACGCGCGAGGAAAACGAAAATGCCACCATTTCGGGATGCTGGCCCTGCGGACGCCTGCCGGAAAGCGCCTCGCTGGCCCGGCAGGCGCCGGAAGCCATTTTGACCTGCGACTTCAGACTAACAAATTCCGGGAATCGCGGCAACAATCGACTTTACTCGATAAAGTCCAAACTGCGGATTTTTCCGCAATTCCGAAAAATCTCGAAATTCCTGTTGACGCCATCCTGCCCGCGGCGATACACCGGAACCGTGATGACGGCCCCGACCAACGAAGGGCCGCATCGCAGGGAGGAAGAGGGCTTTGCCCGCCAGCCGGTACACGGTCTGCGCACCACTGGAAGCGCGGGCCGGATGATGGCTGCCGGCGCGGACCGCACCGGGTTGCCACCGCCGAGCGGCCGGCAATCCGCGCCGAAGGGGTCTCAGCGGGTGTCTCGCCTGCCGCAAACCCCACGCTTTCCCTCCCGTCGCGCCGGCACATCGCCGGCCTGACACGACGACCGGGAGGAGAAGCGAGAGTGACGGAGCGTTTCACCATCGAGGTCGAAGGCTGCGGCCTTGCCAGTTGCCGGCCCGGCGAGCGGGTTCTGGTGGCACTGGAGCGGGCGCAGGGCTTCGGCCAGCTCAGCAATCTGCCACGCCGCCTTCCCGTTGGCTGCCGGCGCGGCGGCTGCGGCATCTGCCGCGCCCGCGTGCTCGAAGGGACTTACCAGACCCTGCCGATGAGCCGCGCCCACATCAGCGCCGAGGACGAAGGCAACGGCTTCGTCCTTGCCTGCGCCATCTCGCCCTTGTCCGACCTGACCCTCCGGCTGGAGCCGGCACGCCTGCCCAAGGCGCCGTCCGTCGCCCCGTCCGTTTCTTCCGCCCTCAGGGTCGCGTCGCGGCCCGCCGCCGAACCCCTCGCCGCGCAGGGCACCACGACCGCCGGCATCACCGCCTCGCTCAACGACAACAAAAACGCTGCCGCTTTTGGTGCAGCCGTTTTCCCGGAGGAATAAGCGATGTCCCATACCGGAATTCTGCGTCCCGGTTTCGTCCAGCTGCGTGTGCTGGACATGCAGGCATCCATCGAGCACTACACCAAGCGGATCGGCCTGCATCAGGTCACCGAAGGTCGCGACGGCCGCATCTACCTGAAATCGGCCGACGAATTCGACCATCACTCCATCGTGCTGCGCCGCGCCGATGAGCCGGGTTGCGATTTCATCGCCTTCAAGGTGCGCGAGCTGTCCGATCTGGAGCACTACAAGGCCCGCGTGGAAGCGTGGGGCGCCGCGGTCGATCATGTCCCGGCCGGCGAGCAGCCGGGCATCGGCGAGCGCATCGGCTTCACCGTGCCGTGCGGCCAGCGCATCGAACTCTATCACCACGCCGATTATTCCGAGCCGATGCCGCTGGTGCACAACCCCGATGTGTGGGTGCACGAGCCCCACGGCATGCGCGCCCGCCGCTTCGACCACGCCCTGTTCTATGGGCCGGACGTGGACCGGACGCTCGAATTCTTCATCAAGGTGCTTGATTTCTCCTGCACCGAACGAGTGGACATGCCCGATGGCCTGCTCGCCATCTGGCTCACCACCTCCATGAAGGCGCACGATATCGCCTTCGTGAAATATCCCGAGCCCAACAAGCTGCATCACGTCGCCTTCGAGCTGGAAGACTGGAAGGACGTCGGCCACGCCGCCGATATTCTGACCCGCTACGACATCTCGATCGATATCGGCCCGACCCGCCACGGCATCACGCGCGGCCAGACGATTTATTTCTTCGATCCGTCAGGCAACCGCAACGAAGTCTTCGCCGGCGGCTACAGCTACTATCCCGACAATCCGACGCGCACCTGGGACGGCGAGAATGTCGGCAAGGGCATCTTCTATTACGAGCGCCAGCTCAACGAAGCCTTCCTCA
>DAIPYB010000222.1:0-5387 GCA_036782955.1 Pseudoxanthobacter sp.
CCGCGCCGAGGGCATGGCGAGATCCAGTGCCACCACGCCGGCCGCGAGTGCGATGCTGACCAGCAGCGGCTTCTTGATCCGCGGCAGCACGGAACCGCGCACGGCAAAGAGAATGTCGGTCAGGGCCGGACGTTCGCGGACGATCATCGCTGCGGGCCTTTGAGGCGCGGTGAGCCGGCGCCACCCGGCGGCGGAGGAGGGGCCGGGCGCGGAGAAAGCCTCTGTTGCGAACGGATGGCACAGCGGCGCGGCGCGGGCAAGATGACGCGAGCAAGACTTTACCGCCGGAGCGGCGGCGATCGACGGGTGCCGGCGAATGCGGCCGGCGGGTTTATTCGATCCGGGTATCCCACTCGCGGCCGCAATCGTTGCGCACCGGCTTGCCGGCGAAGCGGTCGATCAGCCAGCCGGCCATGCGCGAGCCGTTGGCGAGCGCGATATAGAAGTGATTCTGGGTGGGGTCGAAGAACATCTGCACCCGTCCGCCGGCACGGCAACTGGCCTGCACGAAGCCATAGGTCACTTCCGCCGGCACCACGCCGTCCATCCC
Organism: Pseudoxanthobacter sp.; assembly: GCA_036782955.1. Taxonomy (GTDB): domain Bacteria; phylum Pseudomonadota; class Alphaproteobacteria; order Rhizobiales; family Segnochrobactraceae; genus Pseudoxanthobacter. The sequence continues at coordinate 551 of DAIPYB010000222.1, forward strand.
CCCCTGCAGCACGAACAGCGGCACGGCCGGCGGCAGGGTGCGCGCGGAGTTTTCCGTCAGCAGGGCCGGCAGCGGCGGCGTCTTCAGCGCGGAGCGATCGGCCAGTTCGGGACTGAGCGGCCGGGCGAGAAGCTGGATGCGGGCGAATTCAGGCCCCGTCATCAGGCAACTGTCGACGATCAGGCTGCGGAAATCCGGCGTGAAGGTTGCCACCACCGGATCGAGCGCGGCGCGGCTTTCCCGATAGATCTGCCGCCAGGTATCGAGCGCCATGGCCAGAACCCAGCGGCCGATGGCGGTGTCGTTGCTGCTTTCCGTCAGTGCCACCAGATCGGTGGCAGGCGCGGCCGCGACCACCCCGGCGAGCTTGAGTTCCGGTGCATAGTCGCCAGCCATGGCGCCGGCGAACAGGCTGGCCTGGCCGCCCTGCGAGTGGCCATAGATGGCGAAGCGATTGCCGGCGCCGGAACCGGCGATCTGGCGCACGGCACGCACCGAATCCAGCACCGCACGACCTTCTGCGCTGCCGACGAGATAGGCGGTCGGCCCCGGGGTGCCGAGGCCGGGATAGTCGGTGGCGACCACCACGGCGCCCGCCGCCACGAGTTCGGCCAGCCCCGGCACGCGGCGAACCGGGCCGGGGCCGAGCGAAGGCGCGCAGGCACGTGCGATGCCGGTTGTCGGATGAGCCCATGCGACCACCGGGCGCGGGGCCCGCGTTGCCTTCTGCGGCAGCCACGCCATGGCCGAGGATATGGCGGGATTGCCGCGGAAATCGGTGGTTACGTAAAGAATGCGCACCGCCTTTGCCCCGCCCACGGTGGCGCTGGCCGCTTCCGCGCGCAGCACCGTGCCGGGCACGGCGTTTTTCGGCAGCGGCGGCGGATCGTAGAACGCGGGAATGGCGCGTGCGGAGGCCGGCGCCGTCGGCGTGTCCTCGGCTGGTGCGGGAGCAGCGGCGAGCGCGGTGCCTGCGGCAAGGGCCAGCATGACCGGCAAGGGATGGACACGCCGGCAGACGGCACGCAGGCACCTGAACATCGACACGGACAAAGCCTCCGGGGCGGCGGAAGGGCAGGGGACGCAGGGCGTCGAACCCCATTCTGCCGGCATCGCACCGGCAGGGCAACGCGGGCGGCACCTGCTGTTGTCTGCATGCCTGTGCTATCACGGGCCATAAACCCTGCCACGGACCCCGCCACGGATCCCGCCATGACCATCACGCCCGCGCAAGTCCCGGACCGAAGCGAACAATCTCCGGCCGGGGGCCGGCTTAACGATCTGGGCCAGCCCATCGGCCCCGCGCTGCCGGATTTCACGCCCCGGCCGCGCCCGCAGCGGCGCGTGCACGAAGGCCGCCTCGTGCGCCTTGAGCCGGTGGATGCCGGCCGCCACGCGGCCTCGTTCTTCGCGGCACAGGCGCTGGACGCGACGGGTGCCAACTGGACCTATCTCTTTGCCGAGCCGCCGGCCGACGTCGCCGCCGCCCGCGCCTATCTGGAAGCCGGCGCGCGGCCCGACGATCCGTTGCTCTTCATCGTGACCGACCGGGAAACCGGCGACGCCGTTGGACATCTGGCACTGATGCGCTGCGAGCCGGCGCACGGGGCCATCGAGATCGGCAACATCAATTTCACGCCGCGCCTTCAGCGCACGCCGGGGGCGAGCGAGGCGATCTTCCTTGCCATGCGCCATGCGTTCGACGACCTCGGCTATCGCCGCTTCGAATGGAAGTGCGACAGCCTCAATGCGCCGTCGCGCCGGGCGGCCGTGCGCTTCGGCTTTACCTATGAAGGGCTGTTCCGGCAGGCGGTCGTCACCAAGGGGCGCAGCCGCGATACGGCATGGTATTCCATCATCGACAGCGAGTGGCCGGCCATTCGTGCCGCGTTCGCCCATTGGCTCCGGCCGGAGAATTTCGGACCCGACGGCACCCAGCACGAACGGCTCGCCGATCTGACGGCGGTGCGTGAGGGACCGGTCGGGAGCTGAAAAAGCACAGGCCGGGCGCATGGTTACCGCCTGCTAACCACAACCTTAACGCAGCGCGCGCGAGATGGTCTCGGGCTTTGGGTTTGGCACCGGCGCACCAATATAATTCAGCAGAGGTTTCTTGCGGTCGGCGGCGAATCAGGCCGGCCGCGGGGGACTGCTTCCTTCCGGTGACGAGAGAACGGGCTGGAGACCTCAGATGACCAACCATCTCGTCTCGTTGATCCGCGAGCGGATGCCCGGCCCCGGAAAGATCTTCATCGACCCGGTCGGCGGACGGCGCCTGACCTATGGCGATCTCATCGGCCTGTCCGGCCGCATGGCGAACGCGCTCGTCAGCTATGGCGTGCGTCCCGGCGACCGCGTGGCCGTGCAGGTGGAAAAGAGCGTCGAGGCCATCGTGCTCTATATCGCCTGCCTCAGGGCGGGCGCGGTGTTCCTGCCGCTCAATCCGGCCTACACGCTGGTGGAACTCGACTATTACATCGGCGATGCCGAGCCGCGCCTTGTTGTGGGCGCTCCGGAAGCCGAGGCCGGGCTTGAAACGGTGGCGCTGGCGCGCGCGGTCGATGCGGTGGCCACGCTCGGCACCGAGGCCGACGGCACGCTGATGGAGCGGGTGGCGCATTTCCCCGCCGCCTTCGAGGACGTGCCGCGCGGGCCGGACGATCTGGCGGCCCTGCTTTACACCTCCGGCACCACCGGCCGCGCCAAGGGCGCGATGATAACTCACGGCAATCTGGCCTCGAACGCACTGGCGCTCGTCGACATCTGGCGGATGACCCGCGAGGATGTGCTGATTCACGCCCTGCCGGTGTTTCATACCCACGGCCTGTTCGTGGCGGTCAACACCGTGATGATGGCCGGCGCGTCGATGCTGTTCCTGCCGAAATTCGATGCCGCCAGTGTCATTCACCTGATGCCGCGCGCCAGCGTGCTGATGGGCGTGCCGACCTTCTATGTCCGGCTGCTGCAGAACGAGGGGCTGACGCGCGATGCCGCCCGCCACATGCGGCTGTTCATTTCCGGTTCCGCGCCGCTGCTGCCGGAAACCCATGCCGCGTTCGCGGAGCGCACGGGGCATTCCATTCTGGAACGCTACGGCATGACCGAGACGGGCATGATAACCTCCAATCCGCTGGAGGGGCCGCGCGTTGCCGGCTCGGTCGGGGTGCCGCTGCCGGGCGTTTCCGTGCGTATTTCCGATACCGGCACCGGCCTGCCGTCGATGCGTGGCGACATCGGCATGGTGGAGGTGAAGGGGCCGAACGTGTTTCGCGGCTACTGGCGCCTGCCGGAGAAGACGCGCGCGGAGTTTCGCGAGGACGGCTATTTCATTACCGGCGACCTCGGGCAGATCGATGAGCACGGTTATCTGAGCATCGTCGGCCGGGGCAAGGACCTGATCATTTCCGGCGGTCTCAATGTCTATCCGCGCGAGGTGGAAAGCGAGATCGACCAGCTTGCCGGCGTGGTGGAAAGCGCGGTGATCGGCCTGCCGCACGGCGAGTTCGGCGAGGGGGTAACGGCGGTCGTGGTGCGTGCCGAGGGTGCCGTGCTGGATGAGGCCACCGTGATGCGCGCGCTCGACGGCCGGCTTGCCCGCTTCAAGCAGCCCAAGCGCGTGCTGTTCATCGAGGCCCTGCCGCGCAATGCCATGGGCAAGGTGCAGAAGGCGCTGCTGCGCGAGACCTATCGCGAGCTTTACAGCGCCACCTCCGCGCACTGAGGTTTTGCGCCGGCAGGCACGGCGCCAGAGAAAACGCCTCAGTCCTGCCCGCCGCCGCCTTCTGCTCCGGCATGTCGCTTGCCTAGCGCGCGGGCATAGGCGCCCGGTGTCTGGCCCGTGGCGGCCCGGAAGCGCTGGGTCAGATGGCTCTGGCTGGCGAAGCCGCAGGCCGCTGCGATTTCCGCAAGCGGTGGCGCCTCCCGGCCCGGCCGGGCGATCATCTGCCGCGCGCGGGCAACCCGGCGCGCCAGCACGAAAGCATGCGGGCTGGTGCCGGTGGAGGCGCGGAACATTCTGGCGAAGTGATAGGCGCTGAGGCCCGCCACTGCCGCAAGGTCGCCGACCGTCAGCGGCTGGTGCAGGTGGGCCTCTATGAAGGCCGTGACCCGGCCGAGCACGACCGGCGCAAGCCCGCCGCGCACCGCGAGCGGCCCGCGCCGGTTGGTGAAGCGGGACGCCAGATAGGTGAACAGCATGTTCGCCGCCTGCGTCACGGCAATGCGTTCGGCCGGCTCATCCCAGTCCAGCCGCAGGACGCCATGGCGGATGACATTTTCCAGCGTGGCGTCGCGGAAAAAGAACTCGTCGCGCAGCTCCACCGTGGCAGGGTCACGGTCGAGGGTTTCCTCCACCAGACGGTTGAAGCTCGTCTTGGCGGAATAAAGGTGAAAGAGCTGCACCGAGCCGGAAACATCCCAAGTCGTCGTCACATCGCCGGGCATCAGGCACAGCGCGCCGGCGCCCGAACTGACGTGCAGCGCGCCGCTGCGAACGCGCCGGATGCCCTGACCGCCTTCCACATAGAGGCTCAGGGTGTGGTGGTTCGGGCTGTCATAGCAGGTCAGCACCGTTTCGTTGCGGTCCCACAGCGCGGCCGCCATGTCCGGCCCGAAGCGCGACGAGGCGCGCAGCGGCACCCCCGCCGCATGCAGGTGGTGAAACACAGTCAAGCCGTCGAGCCCGGCATTCGTCCTCTCCGGCGAGAGGGTGTCGGGCAGCGGCATGTCTGGGGCAGGGGACTGTGCCATGCGGCGACAACTTCCGGCGGAAACGGGGGTGCGGTTGGCCGGGGAGGGAGCGCGGCGGCCGGAATGCAACTCCAGACGATACGAATTC
>DAIPYB010000223.1:0-5382 GCA_036782955.1 Pseudoxanthobacter sp.
GCATGTCGCTGATGAAGGCTGCGAACCGCGCCCGCTTCAAGGCGGACGAACGCGCCTATCTCGACGAATGGCAGATGAGCGAGGACCAGAAGCAGGCGGTGATGAGCCGTGATCTGAACCGCTGCATCGCGCTTGGCGGCAACATCTATTTCCTCGCCAAGATCGGCGCCACCGACGGCGCCAGCTTCCAGCAGATGGCCGGTTCCATGACCGGCATGACCGAGGAAGAGTACCGCGCGATGATGCTGGCCGGGGGCCGCTCGGTCGCCGGCAACCGTTATCTTGGAGAGGATGGCGATGCCCAGCCGCACCGCCAGCCGCAGGGCCGCGCCGGCGAGATCGCGCGAAAGGGAGGCGCCTGAGATGGCCCGCATTACCGCTTCTGTTTATACATCCCATGTGCCGGCTATCGGGGCAGCGCTCGATCTCGGCAAGAGCAACGAGCCCTACTGGCAGCCGCTGTTCGCCGGCTACGAGGCCTCCAAGGTATGGATGAAGGAGAACACGCCGGACGTGATCTTCCTCGTCTATAACGATCACGCCAATGCGTTCAGCCTCGACCTGATCCCCACATTCGCCATCGGCACGGCGGCTTCCTACAAGCCGGCCGACGAGGGCTGGGGGCCGCGCCCGGTGCCGGTGGTGGAAGGCCACCCGGCGCTTGCCGCCCATATCGCCCAGTCGGTGATCCAGCAGGATTTCGACCTGACGGTGGTCAATGCCATCGATGTCGATCATGGCCTGACTGTTCCGCTCAGCCTGATGTGCGGCCAGCCGGAGGCCTGGCCCTGCAAGGTGATCCCGTTCGCGGTCAACGTGGTGCAATATCCGGTGCCGTCGGGGGCGCGCTGCTTTGCGCTGGGGCAGGCGATCCGCCGCGCGGTGGAAAGCTTCGAGGAGCCGCTCAAGGTGCAGATCTGGGGCACCGGCGGCATGAGCCACCAGCTTCAGGGTGCCCGCGCCGGCCTCATCAATGCCGACTGGGACAACGCCTTCCTCGATCGCATCATTGCCGACCCGGTCGGCCTTTCGCAGGTGCCGCACATCGAATATGTCCGCGAGGCCGGTTCGGAAGGCATCGAACTGGTGATGTGGCTGATCGCCCGCGGGGCCATGTCCGATATCGCCGGCGGTCCGCCGCCGAAGGTGCTCCACCGTTTCTTCCACGTGCCGGCGTCGAACACGGCCGTCGGCCATCTCATTCTCGAAAATGGCTGATCCGAGGACATTCCTGTCATGACCAAGCCCCTCAAAGTCGCTCTCGCCGGGGCCGGCGCCTTCGGCATCAAGCATCTCGATGCCATCGCCGGGATCGACGGCGTCGATGTGGTTTCGATCGTCTCGCGGGATCTGGAAAAGACCCGCGCGGTGGCCGGAAAATACGGCATCGCCCATGCCACGACGACCCTCGACGAGGCTCTGGCGCTGCCTGAGCTCGACGCGGTGATCCTGTGCACCCCGACCCAGATGCACGCCGCGCAGGCGATGGCCTGCCTGAAGGCCGGCAAGCACGTGCAGACGGAGATTCCGCTGGCCGACAGCCTGGCCGACGCCCGGGCGGTGGTGGCGCTGCAGAAAGAAACCGGCCTCGTCGCCATGTGCGGCCACACCCGCCGCTTCAACCCCTCGCACCAGTATGTGCACCGGCGGATCGCGGCGGGCGAGTTCAACGTCCAGCAGATGGATGTGCAGACCTATTTCTTCCGCCGCACCAACATGAACGCCCTCGGCCAGCCGCGCAGCTGGACCGACCACCTGCTGTGGCACCACGCCGCCCACACCGTGGATCTGTTCGCCTATCAGGCCGGCAGCCCCATCGTGAAGGCCAATGCCATTCAGGGGCCGATCCATCCGGTGCTCGGCATCGCCATGGATATGTCGATCCAGCTCAGGGCGGAGAACGGCGCCATCTGCACTCTGTCGCTGTCGTTCAACAACGAAGGGCCGCTCGGCACCTTCTTCCGCTATATCGGCGACACCGCCACCTACATTGCCCGCTACGACGATCTCTACACCGGCAAGGACGAGCAGATCGACGTCTCCGGGGTCGATGTCTCGATGAACGGCATCGAGCTGCAGGACCGCGAGTTCTTCGCCGCGATCCGCGAGGGGCGTGAGCCCAACGCCTCGGTGGCGCAGGTGCTGCCGTGCTATGAGGTGCTCGACGCGCTGGAAAAGCAGCTGGCGTGAGCGAACAACCGCGCGGCGCCCGCCTCCCGTGCCTTGCCGGCCGGGGCGGTCGCCGCGCCTGAAAGGCGGGAGAGACGACGATGCGACGCAGGATTGGGCCGTTCGAAGTCGGGGCCATCGGCCTCGGCTGCATGAATCTCAGCCACGCCTACGGCGCGCCGCTGTCGGTGACCGAGGGGGAGCGCGTGATCGCCGCGGCCATAGACGCCGGGGTTGATCATTTCGACACCGCCGCTCTTTATGGCTTCGGCGCCAACGAGACGCTGGTGGGGCGCATGTTGCGGCCCCACCGCCAGAGCATCATGCTTGCCAGCAAGGGCGGCATGACGGGCGTGACCGGTTCGGACGGGGTGACGCGCCGCGTCATCGATGGCAGGCCGGAGACGCTGCTGCGCAACTGCGAAGACAGCCTGCGCCGCCTCGGAACCTAGGTGATCGACCTTTATTATCTCCACCGCTTCGACAAGAACGTGCCGATCGAGGAAAGCGTCGGCGCGCTCGGCCTTCTGGTGCAGCGCGGCCTGGTGCGCGCCATCGGGCTCTCGGAGATTTCCGCCGAAACTCTGCGGCGCGCCCACGCGGTGCATCCGATAACGGCTGTGCAGAGCGAATATTCGCTGTGGTCGCGCAATCCCGAAATCGCCGTGCTCGCCGCGGCCCGCTCGCTGGGCGTTGCCTTCGTGGCGTTCAGTCCGCTGGCGCGCGGCTTCCTGACCGACACGCTGAGCGACGTATCGGGGTTCGATGCCCGCGATATCCGCCGGGCGATGCCGCGTTTCGAGCCGGAGATCTACCCGCGCAATCTGGCGCTGCTCGCGCCCTTCCGCGCACTGGCGCAGGAGGCCGGCTGCACCCCGGCGCAGCTGGCGCTGGCCTGGCTTCTGGCACAGGGCGACGACATCGTGCCCATTCCCGGCACCACCAGCGCCACCCATCTGGCCGAGGATCTCGGCGCTGCAAAGGTCGTGCTGCCGGCGGGCATGGCTGCGCGCCTTTCCGCGCTGTTCGTGCCGTCGGCCATTGCCGGCCCGCGCTACAACGCGGCCACCCAGCGCGAGATCGACACGGAAGAGTTTCCGGCCAGCGCGGCCTGAGGCGACAGACAGCCGCCGGTGTCAGCCGATGCTGGCGGCGAGGCCGCGGGCAGCGGCTTCGATCTCGCCCCGGATCCAGCGGTGGGCGGGATCGTCGTGCCGGTGCCGGCTCCAGATCATATACATCGGCATGGTCGGGCAGGCGAACGGCGGCGGCACGCTGGCCAGCGCACGGAACGCGCTGAGCCGCAGCAGTCCCGGCGCCGTGACGATGAGATCGGTGCCTGCGACGAACGAAGGCAGGGCGGAAAAACCGGGAACCGTCACGGCGAACCGCCGCCGGAAGCCGCGCTCCGCCAGCCGGGTGTCGATATCGAGCATACGCCGCGGCTCGTAGACCACCGTGGCATGGAGGGCCTCCAGATAGGCCTCCACGGTGGCCGGCGCCGCGCGCACGCCGGCATCGTAGAACAGCCGGTAACGGTCCTCGAACAGCCGCTTCTGCATCAGGTCAGCCGTCTCCGGCGGCCGGGGGCTGACGATCAGGTCGGCACCGCCTTCGCGCAGCATCTCCGCCGTCGGTACATTTGATGGGATAATATGCAGGCATGCGCCGGGCGCCGCCACGTGCAGCCGCATGGCAAGCGCCGGCAGCAGCGCCTCGCGCTGGAAATCGTTGGCGGCGACAGTGAAGGTTGCCCGCCAGCGGGCGGGGTCGAAGGCCTCGGGGGCAGCAAAGCGCTCCAGATCGCGCAGCAGGCACCGCGCCCTTTCCGCCAGCACGACCGCATGCGGCGTTGGCCGGATGCCGCGCCCGGCCCGAACGAACAACTCATCGCCGACGATGATCCGCAGCTTCTGGACCAGATGGCTGACGGCGGACTGCGTGACGCCGATGGAATCGGCCGCCGCCGTGATCGAGCCGGTCTCGACCACGGCAACGAGAACACGCAGCAGGCGGGAATCGAGATCCAACCAATCGAAATCGCTCATGCCACACATGATGAGGCAGGGATTTTTTTGCTGCAACCGGAATGAGACAAAAGGGGCGCCAGCAGGCAGGGAGAGAAAGATGTCGCAACCGGATAACCCGATATACGGGACCACGCTGTTTGACGGAAATCAGGCCGTCAAGGGCTACGCGCTGAACAGAATGTGCTTTTCATTCAACGAAGAAGCCAATCGCCAGCGTTTTCATGCCGATGAGGAAGCCTACATGCGCGCCTTCGGGCTGAACGAGGCGCAGGCGAATGCAGTGCGGGCCCGCAATGTGCTGGCGCTGATCGCCGCTGGCGGCAACATCTATTATCTCGCCAAGTTCGCCGGCATCCTCGGCCTCGATGTGCAGGATCTGGGCGCCCAGCAGACGGGCATGACCAAGGACGCCTTCAAGGCGCGGTTGCTGGAGCAGGCCCGGCAGCCGGAAACCGTCTGAACCGGCGACACGGCCGGAAAAGCCCCCGCAGCAAAACCCACGAGGAAACCCCAATGGCCCGAATCATCGGCGGACTGACCACTTCCCACGTGCCGGCCATCGGCCGTGCCATCGAGAAGAACCTGCAGAGCGATCCCTACTGGGCGCCGTTCTTCGACGGCTTCCGCCCCGCGCACACATGGCTGGCGCAGCAGCAGCCCGATATCGCCGTGGTGTTCTACAACGACCACGGCCTTAATTTCTTCCTCGACAAGATGCCCACCTTCGCCATCGGCGCGGCGATCGAATATCAGAACGCCGACGAGGGCTGGGGCATTCCCACGCTGCCGCCGGTGGCCGGCGTGCCGGAGCTTTCGTGGCACATCGTGGAACATCTGGTGGAGCGCGAGTTCGATGTCGTGACCTGCCAGGAAATGCTGGTCGACCACGCGGCCACGCTGCCGATCAAGCTGTTCTGGCCAAATGGCGGCGGACCGAAGGCGATCGTGCCGGTGCACATCAATACCGTGCAGTTTCCGCTGCCCAAGGCCTCGCGCTGCCTGGCGTTCGGCCGTGCGGTGGGCGAGGCGGTGGCAAGCTGGCAGAGCGATGCGCGCGTCGTCATGATCGGCTCGGGCGGCCTCAGCCACCAGCTCGATGGCGAACGCGCCGGCTTCATCAACAAGCCTTTCGATCTCGCCTTCATGCGCAGTCTGGTGGAAGACCCGGACTGGACCGCGCGCT
>DAIPYB010000224.1:0-5365 GCA_036782955.1 Pseudoxanthobacter sp.
GCTCGGCGTCAGCCTTTCCGATGGCGGCGTCAATGTAGCCGTGTTCTCCTCCAGCGCCACGGCCATCACCTTCTGCCTGTTCGACGAGAGCGGAACGGAGGAGCTGGAGCGCATTCCGCTCGGCACGCGCACCGGACCGGTCTTTCACGCCTTCATCGGCGGCATAGAGCCGGGCCGGCGCTATGGCCTGCGCGCGGAAGGACCATGGCAACCGCACGAGGGACTGCGCTTCAGCCCCGCGAAGCTGCTGGTCGATCCCTACGCCACCCGGCTCGACCGGCCGTTCCGCCTCGATCCCGCGCTGTGCGACATTCCGGCCGGCGCCGAGCCGCCGGACCACCCCAACCCGGCCGACACCGCTGCCATCGTGCCGAAGGCGATCATCGAGGTTCCGCCGCTGCCGGTGCCGCGCCGGCCGGTGCCTGATATCTCCCGCGCCGTGCTCTACGAGCTTCACGTCCGCGGCTTCACCCGCAACCATCCGGACATTCCCGCCGACATCGCCGGCACCTTCGCCGGGCTGGCCCATCCGGCGGCCATCGCGCACCTGAAGGCGCTGGGCGTCACGGCGGTGGAGCTGATGCCGGCAACCGCCACCATCGACGAGCGCCACCTGCCGCCGCTCGGGCTCACCAACTACTGGGGCTATAATCCGATCTGCTTTCTGGCGCCCGACCCGCGCCTTGCACCGGGCGGCTTTGCCGATGTGCGGGCTGCCGTCGCCGCCCTTCACGCCGCCGGCATCGCCGTCATTCTGGACGTGGTTTTCAACCACACCGGCGAAAGCGATCACTGGGGCCCGACGTTGTCGCTGCGCGGGCTGGACAACACCGGCTACTACCGCCTCGCGCCGGATAATCCGCTGCATTATGTCAACGATACCGGCTGCGGCAACACGCTGCCGCTGGACCGCGCGCAGGGCCTGCGGCTGGCGCTGGATGCCATGCGCATCTGGGTGGAGCGCACCGGTATCGATGGCTTCCGCTTCGATCTCGCCGTCACCCTCGCCCGCCGCGACGACGGCTTCGATGCCGATGCGCCGCTGCTGGCCGCAATAGAGCAGGACCCGGTGCTGCGCGGCGTGGCGATGATCGCCGAGCCGTGGGATCCCGGTCCGGGCGGTTATCATCTGGGCGCGTTCCCGACGCGGTGGGCGGAGTGGAACGACCGTTACCGCAACACCGTGCGGCGCTTCTGGCGCGGCGACGGCGGGCTGATCGGCGAGCTTGCGACCCGCTTCGCCGGCTCGGCCGACATCTTCGGGCCCCGTGCCCGGCCGGTTGCCGCCTCGATCAATTTCGTCACCGCCCACGATGGCTTCACGCTGGCCGACCTCGTTTCCTATTCCGAAAAGCACAACGAGGCGAACGGCGAGGAAAACCGCGACGGCACAGGCGAGAACTTCTCGTGGAACTACGGCGTGGAAGGCCCGTCGGGCGACCATGCCCTGCATGCCGGGCGGCTGGCCGACATGCGCGCCATTCTGGCCACGCTGCTGTTCTCACGCGGCACGCCGATGCTCTCCATGGGCGATGAGTGCGGACGCTCGCAGGCGGGCAACAACAACGCCTATGCGCAGGACAACCCGACCTCGTGGTTCGACTGGGCCGGGGCCGACCGCGATCTTGCCGCCTTCACGGCACGGCTGATCGCACAACGTCTCGCCCACCCGGCGCTGCGCGCCACCCGGCCGCTTTCAGGCTCCCCGGTGGATGCCACCGGCATTCCCGATGTGGTGTGGCTGCATCCCGACGGCCGGCCGATGAGCGGCGCGGACTGGTCGGACGGCGCCGCACGAACGCTGATTGCCGCGCTCTACACCGCCGCAAGCGGCGATGCCGAGGCCAGCCGCGCGGTGGTGGTTCTGCACGCCGGCCGCCAGCCGCTGGAAGCCTGCCTGCCGCGCCCGCGCGCCGGCTATCGCTGGGTTGTCACTGTCGACAGCGCCCGTCCCGGACTGGACAGGCCGGAAAGCGTTTCGCCGGGCCGGCGCATTCCCCTTGCCCCCCGCAGCGTGGTGCTGGCGGTGGAGGAGCCGGAACCGGGGCTGCGCCGCAGCCCGTGCGATCCGGCGGTACTGGACCGGCTGGCCAACGCCGCCGGACTTTCTGCTTATTGGTGGGATGTTACTGGACAGCAGCATCGCGTCGGCGACGACACCCGCCGCACCTTGCTGGCCGCCATGCACCTTCCCGCCGGCACCACCGGCGAGGCCCGCGACAGTCTGGAGCAACTGGTTGCCGGGCGGGAACTCAGTCCCCTGCCGCCGGTCATCGTCGCCCATGGCGGCGACCGGGTAACGGTGCGGCTGGGCGGGCGGCTGGCTATTGCCAGCCATGCCTTCGCGCTGGCCATCGAGCGAGCCGACGGCGCGGGCGAGAGCGTCGTGGTGACGGCGGCCGACGGCGAGCGGCAGTGGCACCCGCTGCCGGATGGTCGCCGGGTTCCGGTGCGCACCGTGCTGCTGCCGCCGCAGCCGCTGGGGCATCATGTATTGCGGCTCGGCGAGGACGGTTCTGTCTGCTGCCCGCTCATCGTCGTGCCCGGACGCTGCTTCCTGCCACCGGCGCTGGAGGCCGGGCACCGGCGCTTCGGCATCGCCGCCCATCTCTATACGCTGCGGCGGGATGCCGATCAGGGCATCGGCGATTTCACCACCCTCGCCGCACTGTCGCGGGAGGCCGCGGCTGTCGGTGCCGCCACCGTGGGCCTTAATCCGCTGCATGCACTCTTTCCCGGCGATCGCGGACGGGCCAGTCCCTATCACCCGTCCGACCGTCGCTTTCTCGATCCCATCTATATTGACGTCACGGCCCTGCCCGAACGGGACGATCCGCGAGTTTCCGCAGCCCTTGCCGCCACAGACGGTGCGTTCGCCGCAGCGCGCCTGCTGAAGGCGGTCGATTATGGTGCAGTTTGGAGCGCCAAGCGTCAGGTGCTGGAAGCTGCGTTCACGGCCTTCGAGGCGCGCGCGGCGGCGGCTCCCCACGATCCGCGCGTGCTGTCGTTCGAGCAGTTCCGCGCCGGCCGCGGCGCGGCACTGCAACGCTTCGCTACCTTCGAGGCGCTGGCCGAGATGCAGGGAACCCCGTGGTGGGCGCAGTGGCCAGCGGACCTCGCCTCGCCGCACGCCACCGGCATCGCCCGTTTCGCCGCGCTCCATGCGCGCCGCATTCGCTTCTCGATCTATCTGCAGTGGGTGGCGGACCTGCAGCTTGGCCGGGCCGCGGCAGAAGCGAAGGCCGCCGGCCTCTCGCTGGGCTTCTATCGCGACCTTGCCGTCGGCACGGCGCCGGACGGCGCCGAGGCGTGGTCGGAACAGGGCCTGCTGATGACCGGCGTGTCGGTCGGCGCGCCGCCCGATCCGTTCTCGACGGAAGGGCAGGTCTGGAGCCTGCCGCCGCCGAACCCGCTGCAGTGGGCGCGGGAGGGTTATCGCAGCTTCACCGATCTCGTGTCGGCCAACATGCGCCATGCCGGTGCCCTGCGGATCGATCACGTCATGGGGCTGACGCGGTTGTTTCTGGTGCCGGACGGCGCCGGCGCCCGCGACGGCACCTATCTGGCCTACCCCTTCCGCGACCTGCTCGGCATCGTCTCGCTTGAAAGCCGCAAGGCCGGCTGCCTCGTCGTCGGCGAGGATCTCGGTACCGTGCCGGAGGGCATCGGCGAGGGGCTGCGCGAGGCGGGCGTGCTGTCCTATCGCGTTTTGTGGTTCGAGCGGGAGGGCAGCGATTTCCGGCCGCCCGCGTCCTATCCGGAGCATGCCGCCGCGTGTGTTTCCACCCACGACCTGCCGACGCTGGCCGGCTGGTGGTCGGGCGCGGATATCGCCGAGCGCCTTGCGCTGGGCATGCTGGACGCCGCGGGTGCACAGGCTGCCCGCGCGGAGCGGACAGCCGCGAAGGTGGCGCTTCTGAAGCGGCTCGATGCCGAGGGGCTGATCGGCGACGAGAAGTGGCCGGAACTGGCCTCCGCCGCCGAGTTGCCGGTTTCTCTGGCCGCCGCGCTGCACCGCTTCATCGCCGCGACCCCGTCGCTGCTGGCGCTGGTGCAGGCCGACGACCTGACCGGGGAACAGGACGCCGTCAACCTTCCCGGCACCGTGGACGAGCGGCCGAACTGGCGGCGCAAGCTGTCCCAGCAGGTCGGCCATCTGTTCGATACCCCGCTCGCCCGCGCCATCATCGAGGCGATGGACGAGCGCAAGACCGGCGGCAGCGGGCGGCAACAGGGCACGTGATTTCTTACCGTCACGGGTCGTTGCCACAGGATGAGAATTTCATTCCCCTATACCGCGCCGGACAGGATGAATCCGCCCGGCCACGGGGTATGGGAGCGGTTCCGGTTCCTCGCCGGGGCGCGGCGCACAGGACTAGACTTCGTTTCATCCCGGCGGCCTGAGCCGCCTTCACAGGCCCCGGCTGCCTGAAACGGAGAGAGCCCATGTCGCTTCGCCTTGGGGATGTTGTTCCCGATTTTACCGCCGAAACCACCGTTGGTCCGATTTCATTCCATGAATGGCTCGGCAACTCGTGGGGTATCCTGTTTTCGCACCCCAAGGACTTCACGCCCGTGTGCACCACCGAGCTTGGCTCGGTCGCACGGCTGAAGCCGGAGTTCGAAAAGCGCAACGTGAAGGTGATCGGCCTTTCGGTGGATAATCTCGGCAACCACGAAGGCTGGTCGAAAGACATTCTCGAGACCACCGGCGCCGCGCTAAACTTTCCGCTCATCGCCGACGGCGACCACAAGGTCTCCAACCTCTATGACATGATCCACCCGAACGCGAGCGAGACCACCACCGTGCGCTCCGTGTTCGTCATCGGGCCGGACAAGAAGCTCAAGCTGTCGCTGACCTATCCGGCGTCCACCGGCCGCAATTTCGAAGAAATCCTGCGCGTGGTGGATTCTCTGCAGCTCACCGCCAACCACTCCGTCGCCACTCCGGCCGACTGGAAGCAGGGCGAAGATGTCATCATCGTCCCGTCGCTGTCCGACGAGGCCGCACGCGAAAAGTTTCCGCAGGGCTGGAAGGCCCTGAAGCCCTACCTGCGCTTCGTGACCCAGCCGGGCAAGTAAGACATCAGGCGTCGGGCAAGCGAGGCGAAAGCCTTCTCCACAGCCGACGAAAAAAGGCCCGGTCGCAAACCGGGCCTTTCTTTTTATCCCATGAAAACGCGAGCGCGGCTTCAGACATCCACCTTGAGGGCAGCGATGAAGGCTTCCTGCGGAATGTCCACCTTGCCGAACTGGCGCATCTTCCGCTTGCCTTCCTTCTGCTTGTCCAGAAGCTTGCGCTTGCGGGTAATGTCGCCGCCATAGCACTTGGCGGTCACGTCCTTGCGCAGCGCGCGGATGGTTT
>DAIPYB010000225.1:0-5353 GCA_036782955.1 Pseudoxanthobacter sp.
GGGCATGGTGGCCTGCCGGGCTGCGAGGGGCTGCGGATTGCGCCGGTGATCTAGCACGCATGCCCCGTCACGCGCCAACCGGCCGGAAGGCCGCGTGCGGGCTGGCGCCACAGCGGGCAGGCGCTGGCGCACAAATCGCCTTGCCCTAAAATTAATTAAGTGACAGTTTAATTTTTAACAAGCCGTCTGGCAGGGGACGGCCGCTTTCCGTTCGCAGAAGAGGCTGATCGATGAACGGCACAGATCTGTCGCATGCCGAGCCGGGGACTGCCCCGGCGCAAGGCCGGGAGGCTTTCTTCCGCACCGTTCGTCCTCTGTACGGCGCCCATGTTCACGCCAACGGCATCCGCCAGCACTATCTGCGCTATGGCGGGCAGGGGCAGCCGCTGATCCTCATCCCCGGCATCACTAGCCCGGCCATGACATGGGGCTTCGTCGGCGCCCGCTTCGGCGATGCTTTCGATGTGTATGTGCTGGACGTACGCGGGCGAGGCCTTTCGGAAACCCGGCCCGGCCTCGATTATGGTCTCGATGCGCTGGCGGACGACGTCGTTGCGTTCGCAGCGGCGCTGGGGCTGGACGATGCCGGCACCGGCCGGCCGGTTGTCGTGGGCCACTCCATGGGCGCGCGCATTGCCATCCGCGCCGCGCGCCGTGCTCCGGGTGCCTTCGCCTCTCTGGTGCTGGCCGATCCGCCGGTCAGCGGTCCGGGCCGGCGGCCTTATCCGGCTCCGCTGTCGTGGTATGTCGATTCCATCCGCCTCGCCGTGCGCGGCATGGACTGGCAGGATCTGCGCCCGTTCTCGCCCACATGGGGCGAGGCCGATCTGCGGTTGCGGGCCGAGTGGCTTGCGACATGCGACGAGGACGCGATCCGTCGCGCCTATGCCGATTTTCAGGAAACCGACATCCACGGCGACCTGCCGCACCTGAATCTGCCGGCGCAGCTTGTGGTGGCGGGTGCCGGCGGCGTGATTCTGGACGAGGACATCGCCGAGATCGGCCGCCTCAATCCCGCGATCGTCATCACCAGCGTGTCCGCCGCCGGTCATATGATTCCGTGGGACGATTTCGACGGTTTCTTCGCCGCCATCGATCCCTTCCTTGCCACCGGCTCCGCGCCGGCCGTCGTTGCCCCCAGCCTCTGAGAGCGTTCCATGACTGTCAGCGATACCCAGTTCCTTGCTGCCTGGCGCACCGTCCTGACCGGCTGCAACCTGAAGCCGGGCGAGCAGGTGACGTTGCTTACCAGCACCGATACCGACCCGCAGAGCCTGCGCTGTGCCACGATTGCCGCCACGGAGCTTGGCGGCATCATCACCACGGTGGAGCTGCCACCCACCAACGGTGAACTGTCGCTCAGCCGAGACAAGCTTGCCTATGTCGGCGCCACGGCGCTGGCCGGCAACAAGGCGGCGATGGCTGCCCTCAAGGAGAGCGATCTCGTCATCGACCTGATGCTGCTGCTGTTTTCGCCGGAGCAGGGGGAAATCCTTGCCGCCGGCACGCGCATGCTGCTGGCGGTGGAGCCGGCGGAAATTCTGCTGCGCATGGTCCCGACCGAGGATGACCGCCGCCGCGTGCTGGCAGCCACGGAGCGGCTGAAGCGGGCGGGAACCATGAAGGCGACGTCGCCGGCTGGCACCGACTTCACCTGCGCGCTCGGCGATTATCCGGTGCTGACGGAATATGGCCTCGCCGACCTGCCCGGCCGCTGGGATCACTGGCCGAGCGGCTTCCTTGCCACATGGTCCAACGAAGGCAGCGCCAACGGCCGCATCGTGATCGACCGCGGCGACATCATCCTGCCCTTCAAGTCCTACGTGCAGGATCCGGTCGAGCTGGTTTTCCGCGATGGCTACCTGCGCGAGATCAACGGCGGCTTCGACGCGGAATTCCTGCGCGACTACATGGCCTCGTTCGATGATCCGGAGGTCTATGCCCTCTCCCACATCGGCTGGGGCCTGCAGCCGCGCGCCCGCTGGACCGCAATGGGCCTCTATGACCGCGAGGCAACCATCGGCATGGATGCGCGCGCCTTCTATGGCAATTTCCTGTTTTCCACGGGGCCGAACACCGAGGCCGGCGGCACCCGCGACACGCCGTGCCACATGGATATTCCGCTGCGCAACTGTTCGGTCTTTCTCGACGATGAGCCCATGGTCATCGACGGCAAGGTGATCCCGGCCGATCAGAGGGTGGACTGATGGCAGGCGAGGCGGATGTCTACCGCCGGCAGGGCTTCGGCGCCAGTGTCGGCATGGGCCGGAAGCCGGCGCTGCTGGTGATCGATTTCTCCGTCGGCTTCGCCGATCCCGGTGGTTTCGGCGGCGGCAACATCGCCGAAGCCATCGTGCAGTCGCGCAGCCTGCTGGCATTCGCGCGCGAGCGATGCTGGCCGGTGGCCCACAGCCGCATCGTCTTTCAGGGGGACGGTGCCGACGCCAATCCGTTCGCGCGCAAGGTGCCGGGTATGCTGACGCTGAAAGCGGACAGTCCGGCCAGCCAATTCGTGCCGGAACTGATGCCGGTGGCGGGTGAACTGACGGTGCTGAAGACGGTTCCGTCGGCGTTCTTCGGCACCGCGCTTGCCCCTTGGCTGATGCACCGGGGCGTGGACACGCTGGTGGTGGCGGGTTGCACCACCAGCGGCTGCGTGCGTGCCAGCGTGGTGGATGCCATGTCCCACGGCCTCAGGGTAATGGTGATGCAGGATTGCGTCGGCGATCGTGCCGCCGCCCCTCATGAGGCCAGTCTTTTTGATATGCAGCAGAAATACGCCGACGTGATGCCGTTTGCGGCATTGCAGGGCCTGCTGGCGGGCGGGGCCTGAGAGGCACCCGCCCGGCCGGGCCTTCAGAAGCCGATGGAAAAGCCCTCGTCGGCAAGAATCGTCGTGCCGTGGATGGCGGCGGCGCCCGGAGAAGCGAGGAACAGCGTGATCGCAGCCATGTCCTCCGGCTCCGAATAGACCCGGCTCGTCGGCGTGCGGGCGACAATGGCATCCAGCATCGGCTTCATCTGCGGGCTGGTGCGGATGTCCAGATTCATGTCGGTGCGGGTATTGCCAGGCGCCACGGCATTGACGTTGATGCCGTGGGGCGCCAGTTCCAGCGCCAGCGTGCGCGTCAGCATGGAGACGGCGGCCTTCGAGGCGCAATAGATCGCATAGCCGGCGAAGCCCATGGTGGCGCAGACCGACGAGAAATTGATGATCTTGCCGTGGCCACGGGCGCGCATCAGCGGCGCCACCACGTTGATGGCGTTCCACGTGCCTTTCAGGTTGATGTCGATGGTGCGGTCGCGGGCATCGGCATCGGTGCCGCCGACCGGGGTGGGAAAGAACACACCGGCCGAGTTGACGAGCACCGCGATCGGCCCAAGATCGCGCTCCACGGCCTCCGCCACGCGGGTCAGCGCCGCCTCGTCGCGCACATCGGCGGCATAGGCCGCGGCCGTGCCGCCGGCGGCACGGATTTCTGCGGCAACTACCTCGGCCTTCTCGATCCGGCTCGAGGCCAGCACTGCCACCTTTGCCCCGTCGCGGGCAAAGGCATGGGCGATGCAGGCGCCGATGCCCTGCGAACCGCCGGTAACGAGCACCACGCGTGCGTTTTCCTCGGGCGTCCGGTTTTCCATGACGTGTCCTCTTGAAGCTGGCGGGCGCGCGGGGGGGATGGCCGGAGGAAGGCTCAGGCGCCCGGGTCGGAATAGACCTCGTCGGCCGTGCGGCCGAAGAACATGATCGCCCGGTAGATGCGGGCGGAATCGCGGATATCGGCCTCCATGGCGGCCCGCGCGGCGGCGGTGTCGCCCTTGGCGAAGGCGGCGATCAGATCGAAATGGTGGCCGACGGCCTGCGCATAGCGGATCGGCGGCAGCGTGTTGGTGCCCTGATGCAGCTCGGCCAGATAAGGGCCGCCCTGCTGCCACAGGCTTTCGATGGAGTTGAGCAGCACCTCGGAACGTGCGGCCCGGTAAACGGCGAAATGGAAGTCCTTGTTGGCGGCAACCATGGCCTTGGTGTTGCCAGTGGCATAGATGCGGTCGAGGGCCTCGTTGGCGGCGCGGATGGCGGCGAAATCCATGTGGTCCATGTTCTCCGCCGCCCGTGCGGCGGCGTGGCCCTCCAGCACCGCGCGCACGTCGCTCAGCTCGTCGAAGCGGGTCAGCGTCAGCACCGGCACGCGGGCGGAGCCGCTTTTCAGCAACTCCAGTGAGCCATCGCCCACCAGCCGGCGGATCGCCTCGCGCACCGGCATCGGACTGGTGCCCAGCATCTCCGCCAGACCGCGCACGGTCAGAACCTCGCCGGGACGGAACAGGCCCTGCTGCAGCGCCGCGCGCATCTCGCGATAGACGCGGCCCTGCATCGTCTCATGGTTGAGGCGGGGCATGGGGCCGGCCTGCGGGGCTTCCACCGCTTCCGGGGGTGCATGCAGAAGTTGCTGCTCGCTGTCGTCCACCATGCGTCTTCCCTTCTCCCTTATCCGGCATCTATGCGCGTTTTGCCATGTGATCAAAGATCAAATTTCAGGCGTCGACGCGCGTTTTTTGCCCACGGTGCGGATATTTTTAGCACAGATCAATTCCGGCTTGTGATCAAATATCGAATGCAGCAGCATCGTCTCACTGGGGGACATCGTTAGAGACTCGCGCAGGCGAACGCCGGAAACACCGGCTTTCGTCAGGGAGAGACGTATGCGCTTTGCGGTTGATACGGGCGGCACCTTCACCGACCTCATTGTCGAGGACGATGCCGGTGCCCTGCACATGTTCAAGGCCTCGACGACGCCGGCCGACCCCATCCGGGGCGTGCTGGACGCGCTCACCGTGGCCGCCGAAGGACTGGGGATGCCGCTTGCAGAGCTTCTGGCGCGGGGCGAGACACTGATCTACGGCACCACCCATGCCATCAATGCCATCATTACCGGCAACACCGCAAAGACGGCGTTCCTGACCACGGCCGGCCACCCCGACATTCTCGTGATCCGCGAGGGCGGTCGCAGCGAGCCGTTCAATTTCACCGTTCCCTATCCCGATCCCTACGTGCCGCGCGTGCTGACCTACGAGGTGCCGGGCCGCATTCTGGCAGACGGCAGCGAGCGGGCGCCGCTCGACGAGGCGGCGGTGATCGCCGCCATCGGCGAGATGAAGGCGAAGGGC
This sequence comes from Pseudoxanthobacter sp., assembly GCA_036782955.1. GTDB lineage: Bacteria > Pseudomonadota > Alphaproteobacteria > Rhizobiales > Segnochrobactraceae > Pseudoxanthobacter. Next base: position 5,167 of record DAIPYB010000225.1, read on the forward strand.
GTGGAGGCGGTGGCGGTGTGCCTGCTGTGGTCCATCGTCAATGCGGCGCATGAGGAGCGTGTCGGCGAACTGCTGGCCGAGCATATGCCCGGCGTGCCGTTCACGCTGTCGAGCCGGCTCAATCCGGCACTCCGCGAATATCGCCGCGCCACCTCGGTTGCCATCGACGCTTCGCTGAAGCCGATGA
>DAIPYB010000226.1:0-5340 GCA_036782955.1 Pseudoxanthobacter sp.
TGGCGCTGGAACCGAAGATCATGCTGTTCGACGAGCCGACCGCCTCGCTCGACCCTGAACTGACCGGCGAGGTGCTGAACGTCATGCGCTCGTTCGCCGAGGCCGGCATGACCATGCTGGTGGTGACCCACGAGATCGGCTTCGCCGCATCGGTCGGCTCCAAGATCGTGTTCCTCGATCATGGCAAGCTGCTGGTGGAAGGCTCGCCGCAGGAGGTATTCTCGCGGCCGCGCCATCCGCGCATCGATCAGTTCCTCGATACCTATCTCGACCGCGGCGCGGCCGGGTTGCTGTGAGCGGGAAACACGGACATGACAGCCGGAGTGGATGATCTGCCGGGAGAATGCGCTCTGGACGACGCGACGGTTGCCGCGTTCGACGCCGATGGCGTGGTGGTGCTGCGCGGCCTGTTCGCCGACTGGGTGGAACGGCTGCGCGAGGGCACGGCGAAGCTGATGGCCAGCCCCAGCCCGCGCGAGCGGTCCTATCAGCCCAAGGACGGCTCGGGCTTCTTCTTCCAAGACCTCTGCAACTGGCAGGACATCCCCGAATACCGCGCCTTCGTGCTTGAGGGCCCCGGCGGCCGGGCGGCGGCCAGCCTGATGAAATCGCAGACCGGGCGCTTCTTCCACGACCACATTCTGGTGAAGGAGCCGGGATCGTCGATCGTGACGCCGTGGCACCAGGACATGCCCTATTATTGCTGCGGCGGCGATCAGTCGGTGAGCTTCTGGATTCCGCTGGACCCGGTGAAGAAGGCGGCCTGCCTCGAAGTCGTTGCCGGGTCGCATAAATGGGGGCTGGAGCACCGGCCTTATCGCTTCGACGGTTCGCCGCTGTTCGAGCACGATAGCCGGCCCGCCATTCCCGATATCGAGGCTGACCGCGCGGCCTACCGCATCGTCTCCGACGATCTGGAGCCCGGCGACGCCATCGCCTTCTCCTTCCGCGCGGTGCATGGCGCGGCGGCCAACACCTCGCTGACCCGGCGGCGGGTATTCTCGGCCCGCTTCGTCGGCGACGATGCCATCTTCATCGATCGCGGCGGCAAGGGCTCCCCGGCGCTGCCGCACCTGACGCTGAAAACCGGCGAGCGGCTGGACGGGCCGGATTTTCCGGTGGTGTTCCGCCAGCCCCGGGGGTGAGCGGGGCGGGAACGGGTGGCGGCATTGCAGCCACCCGGCGGTTCAGTCGGCGCCGGAGCGGAAGCGGCCGACGAGGCGTCGCTTGTCGCCCGGATGCACGAAGCGCGCCCATGTGATGGGAACGCCATCCGTCCATGTGCGGCGCTCGACCACGAGGCAGGCGGAGCCGGCGCGGATATCGAGCAGCTTCGCCATTTCCGGCGACGCACCTTCCGCCAGAATGATGTGCTCGGCATCGCTCCACGGCACGTTGGCGACCAGCCATGCGCCGGGCGTGGTGTCGGCAAAGGTCTCCGCGGCGGCGCTGGGCGCCACGCTCAGGTTTATGAGACGGTCCTCGATCTGCAGCGGCTCGCCATCCGCGAAGTGCCGCACGCGCAGGAAGACGAGGGGCGTTCCCGGTTCCGCATCGAGCGGGGCGGCGCGCGCATCGTCGCTGCCGAGGAGGGCCCGGGTGAGGATCTCGAAGGAATAATGCCCGCCGAACCGTTCGACCTCGGCCCCGATATCCCAGATTTCCAGCACCGGGCGCTCGGGCGGGCGGTCGGCGACGATGGTGCCGAACCGGCGCTTGCGGGCAACGAGCCCCTCGGCCGCAAGGCTGCGCAGGGCGCGGTGAACGGTCATGCGCGCGGCACCATAGCGCGCGATGATCTCATATTCCTTCGGCACCTTCGTGCCGGGCGGCCACAGCCCCTCGCTGATGGGGCGGATGAGGGCGCGGCGAATCTGCTGCCACAACGGGCCCTGCCCGTCGAGGTCCGGCAGTTCGGCGATCAGGCTTTCGGCATCCGGCGCGGAAGGGGCGGTCTCGTCATCCATCAGGCACGCTATCCGGTTGCAGCCCGCGCGCCGCTGCCGGCCCGGCGATGGTGCCGGCGTGCCCGGCGGGCAAAACACTGTGTCCGCGTCGAGCTTGTGGGTTTCGCTTTCAATTGTCTATACATAAAATACGTCATCAACCGGATGAACCGGTTCCCGCGCAGTTTCGGACGACGATCATGACAGACCTTGCCCGTTCTCTTGAAGCCATTGTTGGGCCGCAGGGCCTGCGACAAGGAGAGGCGGTGGATCTGCTCGATTCCGGCGGGCACCCCGAGAACCTGCTGGCCCGGCTCTATGTGGCGCCGGCCACCACCGAGGAAGTTGCGGCCGTGCTGCGCGCCTGCCGTTCGGCCGGGGCGGCCGTGGTGCCACAGGGGGGGCGCACGGGCCTTGTCGGCGCAACGCGCACGAAGGCGCCGGAGGTGGTGCTGTCATCGGCCCGCATGGCCCGCATCCTGCGGGTCGATCCGGTCGAGCGGGTTGCGGTGGCGGAGGCCGGCGTAACGCTGGAGGCGCTGCAGCAGGCGGCCGCCGCGCACGGGCTGGAGCCGGGCATAGACCTGCCCGCCCGCGGCTCAGCCACCATCGGCGGCATGGTCTCCACCAATGCCGGCGGCATTCAGGCCTTCCGCAACGGCGTGATGCGCCATCGCGTGCTGGGCATCGAAGCCGTGCTCGCGGATGGCACGGTGGTGAACGACCTGACGCGCATCGTCAAGAATGCCACCGGCTATGACGTGAAGCAGCTTTTCATCGGCGCCGAAGGCACCCTCGGCGTGGTGACCAGGGTGGCGGTGCGGCTCGACCCCCTGCCGGCGACGGTCTCCACGGCACTGTTCGGGCTGCCGGATACGGCCTCGGCACTGGCGCTGCTGAACCGGGTGCTGGCGGAAGGGCGGCTCGCCCTGCGCGCGGCGGAAGGCATGTGGCAGGGCTTTGCGCTGGCAACCGCGGCCGCCAACGGCCTGTCGCCGGATATCATGGGCCTGACGACGCCGGTCTGTCTGATCCTCGAGGCGGGCGGCGCGGAGGCGGCGCCGATCGAGGCGGAATTCGAGCGCCTGTTCGAGAGCCTTGCTGAAACAGTGCCCGATCTCACCGGCGTGATCGCCCAGTCGGAGCGCCAGCGCGCCGATATCTGGAAACTGCGCGAGGATACCGGAGCGATCTATCACCTGTTCCCGGCGGCCCCTTCCTATGACGTCTCCATACCGGCCTCCGAGATCGAGGCCTATCTGGCGCGGGTGCTCGCCGATCTGAGGGCGTTCGACCCCACCCTCGATCCGTTCGTCTTCGGCCATCTGGGCGATGGCAACCTGCACATCATCATCAACCGCGCCGGCGCGGACGTGCCCGCCGATGTCGAAGCGCAGATCGACGCCATCCTTTATTGTGACGTGGCGGCAAGGGGCGGGGCCTTCTCGGCCGAACATGGCATCGGCCTCAAGCGCCGCGAGGCGCTGGTGCGCTTCGGCGATGCCGGCAAGCGCGCCGTGATGGCGGCGCTGAAACAGACGCTGGACCCGTCCGGCCTGCTCAATCCCGGCAAGGTGCTGAAATAAGCCGGCCGTGAAACGAAAGCGGCCCGGCATTGCTGCCGGGCCGGCTGGACGGATGGAAACGCCGGGGGAAAGCGTCAGTCGTTTTCCTCGCCGGCTTCCTTGACGGCAAGCGGCATCACGACCGGCTCGGACGGCACCAGCAGGGTGGCGTGGGTCGCGGCCCGCACCTCGTCCACGGAAACGCCCGGGGCGACTTCGCGCAGCACGAGGCCGTCGTCCGTCGGCTCGATGACCGCCATGTCGGTCACGATCAGCGTGACGCGACGCAGCGAGGTCAGCGGCAGCGTGCACTTCGGCTTGATCTTGGGTTCGCCGCGGGCCGTGTGCTGCATGCCCACGATCACCCGGCGCGCGCCGGTGACGAGATCCATCGCGCCGCCCATGCCCGGCACCATCTTGCCCGGCACCATCCAGTTGGCGAGCTGGCCCGATTCGTCCACTTCGAGACCGCCGAGAACGGTGGTGTCGACGTGGCCGCCGCGGATGAGACCGAACGACATGGCGCTGTCGATGGTGGCCGCACCCGGCACCACCGACACGAAACCGCCGCCGGCATCCGTCAGGTCCACGTCTTCCATGCCCTCCGGCGGGCGGGCGGCCATGCCGATCAGGCCGTTCTCCGACTGGAACAGGATGCTGCGTTCCGGCTTCACGAACTGCGAAACGCCGGTGGGCAGGCCGATGCCGAGGTTGCACAGCGTGCCGTCGCGCAGCAGGCGGGCGACGCGGCGCTGAATGATCTCAAGGGGAGGCATGGTCATGCGTGCACCACCAGTTCGTCGACAAGGCAGCCGGGGGTCTTGATGGCATCCGGCGGCAGCACGCCGACGGGCACGATCTCGCGCGGCTCGGCAATCACGGTCTTGCCGGCCATGGCCATCAGCGGATTGAAGTTGGTCGCCGTCAGCTGGTAGGTGAGGTTGCCGAGATAATCCGCATAATGCGCATTGATGAGCGCGAAATCGGCCGGCAGCGGCGGCGCGTAGATGAACTTCTCGCCGTTGATCTCCAGCACCTGCGAGGTCTCCTCGACCGGCGTGCCAAGGCCGGTTTTGGTGAGAACGCCGCCAAGGCCGAAGCCGGCCGCGCGCACCCGCTCGGCCAGCGTGCCCTGCGGCACCAGCTCCACCTCGATGCGGCCTTCCACCATGGCCTTGCCGAGCTCCGGGTTGAGCCCGATGTGGGAGGCGATCACCCTCGACACGAGGCCGGCCGAAATCAGGCGTCCGATGCCGATGCCGGGGCGCGCGGCGTCGTTGCCGATGACCGTCAGATTCTTGCGCCCAAGCTGGGCCAGTGCCTCGATCACGCGATAGGGCGAACCGACGCCCATGAAACCGCCAATCATCAGCACCGCACCGTCGGGGATCATCTCCGCCGCGGCCTGCGGTGTTATCGCTTTCTTCATCAACACACCTCCCTTGAAGCCGGATGAGCGGCTCTGTTTCGGGCGGAGCGCGGCAAGGGCGCTCCGGCGCAGGCGGCTCTCCTTGACGGGCCGCTCCGTGTTCTTGCGGAACGGCGCCCTCCCGCTTGCGCGACAATGCCCTGCATCCGGGCCGTAACCTGCCTTATATCCTGCTTCATGCGCCATGAGACGCATCAACGCGACCGGCAAAGCTGCAAAATTCAGCATGGGTTTGCCGTCGCGCGTATCGCACAACCGGCATCCGAACCGCGCCCGGCTCACCTGAATCGGCGAGCCGTCGCTTTTGTTTGCGGGTTTCGCGCCGTCCGGCTTCAGCGATTCTTTCTGTGCTGTGGAGTTATCCACAATGATTCACAGGTGGCGGGGTATTGCTGGGTTG
>DAIPYB010000227.1:0-5337 GCA_036782955.1 Pseudoxanthobacter sp.
CAGCGCTGCTCGGCGCTGCGCGTGCTGTGCCTGCAGGAAGACGTGGCCGAGCGCATGCTCACCATGCTGCGCGGGGCCATGGCCGAGCTTTCCGTCGGCAATCCCGACCGGCTCTCCACCGATATCGGCCCGGTCATCACGGCGGAGGCACAGGGCACCATCACTGCCCATATCGAGGCGTTGCGCTCGGCCGGGCGGCCGGTGGAGCAGGTGGCGCTCGGTGAAAGCGCCCGCCACGGCACCTTCGTGGCCCCGACCCTCATCGAAATCGGCTCGGTGGCGGAGCTGAAGCGCGAGGTGTTCGGCCCGGTGCTGCACGTCATCCGCTTCCGCCGCGACGACATGGAAGGCCTGATCGACGCCATCAACGCCACGGGCTACGGCCTCACCTTCGGCGTCCACAGCCGCATCGACGAGACCATCGCGCGGGTGGTGAGGCGCATCGATGCCGGCAATGTCTATGTCAACCGCAACGTCGTCGGCGCGGTGGTGGGCGTGCAGCCGTTCGGCGGCCGGGGCCTTTCCGGCACCGGTCCCAAGGCCGGCGGCCCGCTCTACCTGTCGCGGCTGACCAGCCTGCATGCCCCCTGCCAGCCGTTCCCGGGCGAGGCCGCGCCTGCCGCTGCCGCCGTGGCGCTGCAGGAGCAGCTTGCCAGCGAGGGCGCTGCGGCGCTGGCCGGGCGGATCGGCGCCTATATCGGCCGCTCGCTTGCCGGCCTCACCATGGAGCTTGCCGGCCCGGTGGGCGAGCGCAACCTCTATCGTGCCGAACCGCGCGGCCGCGTTCTGGCGGTTGCCGTCAGCGAGAACGGGGCTCTGGCCCAGATCGGCGCCGCGCTCGCCACCGGCAACGACGTGCTGGTGGCACCGCCTGCCGACGGCAGCGACATCGCCGCCCGCATCGCCCGCCTGCCGCAGGTCGTGCGCGACCATGTGAAGGCGGTGGACGACTGGAGCGGCGAGCGCTTCGCGGCCGTGCTGTTCGAGGGCGACGGCGATGCGCTGCAGGCCCTGAACGCCCGCGTCGCCACGCTGGCCGGCCCGATCGTTCCGGTTCACGGCATCGCCCGCGATGCGCTGGAACTGGCGAGCGACGACTATCCGCTGGAAATGCTGGTGGAAGAACGCTCCATCAGCACCAACACTGCCGCCGCCGGCGGCAACGCCAGCCTGATGGCCATCGGCTGACGCAGACCGGCAGACCGGCAAAAGAGACCGGCCCGCGGATGCACGGCTTCCGCGGGCCTTTTCATGACGCCGGGCGGCTCTGCCCCGCCACCCGGTTGCGCCAGCCTCTTTCGACATGGCGGCGGATGTGGTCTTAAATGGCGCCGACGAACAACGTCGGCGGCAGGTCACCATGCCGCCGGCGAACCACCCAGCCGGAGCCCGGTCATGGCGCGTGCGTTTCTGCTCATCCTGGATTCGGTCGGCATCGGCGCGGCGGCCGATGCCGCGGCCTATGGCGATGCCGGCTCCGACACCATCGGCCATATCGCACAGGCCTGCGCCGCCGGCCGGGCCGACAAGGCGGGCCTGCGCGCCGGCCCGCTGGCCCTGCCCGCCCTCATCGCCCTCGGCCTCGGCCGCGCGGCCGAGGCCTCGACAGGCCATGTCCCGCCCGGGCTGGAAACGGATGCACCGGCGACCGGCCTGTGGGGCTATGGCGCGGAGGTCTCGAAGGGCAAGGACACCCCCTCCGGGCACTGGGAAATCGCCGGCGTGCCGGTGCCGTTCGACTGGGGCTATTTCCCCGAAACGGAGCCCGCTTTTCCTCCGGCGCTGGTCGCGGCAATCGTGGCGGAGGCGGGCCTTCCCGGCATCCTCGGCGATTGCCACGCATCCGGCACGCAGATCATCGCCCGTCTCGGCGAAGAGCACATCCGCACCGGCAAGCCGATTTTCTATACCTCCGCCGATTCGGTGCTGCAGATCGCGGCCCACGAGAGCCATTTCGGGCTGGAGCGGCTTTACGCCCTGTGCGAGATCGCGCGCCGCCACATCGACCCGCTCAATATCGGCCGCGTCATCGCCCGCCCCTTTACCGGCGAAACCGCGGCAACGTTTTCCCGCACCGCCAACCGCCGCGACTATGCCGTGCCGCCGCCGGAGCCGACCCTTCTCGACCGCGCCAGGGCCGCCGGCCGGCAGGTGATCGGCATCGGCAAGATCGGCGATATCTACGCTCATCACGGCGTGACGAAAGTGGTGAAGGCCGCCGGCAACGAGGCACTGTTCGAGGCCACCCTGATCGCCACGGAGCAGGCCCGCGACGGCGATCTGGTGGTCACCAACTTCGTCGATTTCGACATGGTCTACGGGCACCGCCGCGACGTGCCGGGCTATGCCGCCGCCCTTGAGGCTTTCGACCGGCGCCTGCCGTCCTTCCTCGCGCGGCTGCGCCCCGGCGATCTGGCGGTCATCACCGCCGATCACGGCTGCGACCCGACCTTCCGCGGCACCGACCACACCCGCGAGCATGTGCCCGTCCTTGCCTTCGGCCCCGGCATCGGCGCCGGTTCCATCGGCCGGCGCACCAGCTTTGCCGACATCGGCGCCAGCCTCGGCGTGCATCTGGGCCTCGGCGCCGGCGCCCACGGCACGCCGTTTCTCTGAAAGGTTCGGCAACATGGCACGCTCCTTTCCGTTTCCCGCCGGCGGCATTCCCAGCGACAAGATGCTGGCGGCCTTCGAGACCGATGGCTTTCTGGTGTTGACCGGCTTCGCCAGCCCGCAGGCCTGCACCGCGCTGCGCGACCGGGTGCATGACCTGATTGCGGATTTCGATCCGGAGAGCGTGCGCACGGTGTTCTCCACCACCGATCAGGCCCATGCCCGCGATGCCTATTTCCGCGAATCGGGCGACAAGGTGCGTTTCTTCTTCGAAGCTGGCGCCTTCGACGACGCCGGCCGCCTGACGCGCGACAAGCACGGCGCGATCAACAAGATCGGCCACGCCCTGCACGATCTCGATGCCGTCTTTGCCCCGTTCTCCCACGACCCGCGCCTGATGCGGCTGGCGGTCGAGCTGGGACTGGCCCGGCCGGAAATCGTGCAATCGATGCTGATCGTGAAGCCGCCCTTCATCGGCGGCGAGGTGGGCATGCATCAGGATGCCACGTTCCTGCACACCGAGCCGGTGTCGGTCACCGGCTTCTGGATCGCGCTGGAGGATGCCACCGCAGAGAACGGCTGCCTGTTCGCCCCGCCCGGCGGCCATCGCACCGGCCTGCGCGAGCGCTTCCACTATGAGGGCGACGCCCTCGTGAAGACGCCGCTCGATCCCGCGCCCATCGACGATACCGCGGCCGAGCCGCTGGAGGCGCCGGAGGGCACTCTGGTGGTGCTGCACGGCCTGCTGCCGCACCGCTCCGGCCCCAACACCTCCGCCCGCCGCCGCCTCGCCTATGCGCTTCATGCCGTCGATGCCACGACCCGCTGGTCGCCGGACAACTGGCTGAAGCGCGGCACTGCCGACGAGACGACTACTTGCAAGGCCGCTCCTTGCAAGGCCGCCACTTGAGGGACGGCCCCCTGACGGCCACCGGCCGGCATCGCCACGGCCGCCGCCTGCTGCGCTGCTGCGCCGGCCTCGCCGCCGTGGCGCTTGGCGCGTGGGGCACGCTGGCGCTGTGGTTTCAGGCCGATCCCGGTGTCGTGCGCGCTGCACTCGCGGCCGGCTGGGCGCTGGCGGCCGGCGGCGCGCTCATCGGCGCCATCGTCGGCCGACTGCCGCCCGCGCTGCCTTTCATCGCCGCAGTGCCGGTGCTCTGCGTCTGGTGGCTCTCGCTCGCGCCGACCAACGATGCCCGCTGGCAGCCGGATGTCGCCCGCATGGCGACCGCCACGGTGAACGGCGACAACATCACCTTCCACAACGTGCGCGATTTCGACTGGATCACCCCGGAAACGGCCCGCGAGAACTGGACCGACCGCACCGTGTCGCTCGGCGCCGTCAGCGGCGTCGATGTGTTTTTCTCCTACTGGAGCGGCCCGGCGATCGCCCATGTCATCGTCAGTTTCACCTTCGACGACGGACCGCCGCTGGCTTTTTCCATCGAAACGCGCAAGCGGGAGGGACAGGCCTATTCCGCCCTCGCCGGCTTTTTCAAGAGCTATGGCCTGACCATCGTCGTCGCCGACGAACGCGATCTCGTGCGCGTGCGCACCAACGTGCGCGGCGAGGATGTGCGGCTCTATCGTCTCGGCGTCGGCCGGCCGAACGCGCGCCGGCTGCTGCTGGCCTATGCGGCGGCCCTGAACCGGCTGGCGAAAAAGCCCGTGTTCTACGATACCCTGCGGGAGAACTGCACCACGCTGGCGTTCCGCTTCGCCGGGTCGGTGTGGCCGGATCTCAGGCCCGACTGGCGTGTCCTGCTGCCGGGCTACGGGCCTGATTATGCCTACGAGATCGGCGCGGTCGATACCTCGCTGCCGCTGCCGGAGCTGAAGGCGCGCGCCAGCATCGCGCCGGCCGCGCGGGCGGCGGGCGACAGCGCGGATTTCTCGGCCGCCATCCGCGCCGGCGTTCCCCGGCCGGCCGGGGAATAGGCCGGCCTCACTCGGCCGCCGCCGCCATCGGAACGGAGATGTTGTCGAGCGAGGAAATGACGTGCTCGCTCAGCGCGTCGATCAGCGGCGAGGTCTGGTGCCAGGAGCGCACCAGCGAGATCTCCACCGGCGCCAGCCGGGGATATCCGTCCGCCTCCGAAAGCACCCGCATGCCCGGCCGCAGCGCCGATTCCGGCAGCGCCGAAACCGCCAGCCCCGCCAGCACCGCCGCCCCGACCGCACTGGCATTCCAGCTTGTGTAGAGCACGCGGTGAGGGCGGCCGATACGGCTCAGTGTTTCGATGGCCGTCAGGCGCCAGCAGCAGGTCGCCTGCCCCAGCGCCAGCGGCACCACGTCCAGTTCATGCACGCAGTGGCGTGCCGAGGTGACCCACAGCAGCGGCTCGCGCCGCACCACCTGCTCGCTGCCCTTCGCCAGCGCCGCCACGTGGGTGATGATGGCGGCATCGAGTTCGTTGGCACGCAGCGCCTCGACCAGAATCGCGCTCGGCTCGCAGCGCACCGTCACCTCCACCCGCGGGTTCGAGCGGGCGAAGCGGGCCAGAATCTCCGGCAGGAAGCGGTCGGCGTAGTCGTCCGGCGTGCCGAAGCGCACCCGGCCCGTCAGCTCGTCCTCGCCGAAGGCCGCCAGCGTCTCGTCATTGAGGCGCACCATGCGGCGGGCATAGCTGAGCAGCCGCTCGCCCTCGTCGGTCAGCCGCGACTGGCGCCCGTCGCGCACGAAGATCGGCCGGCCGATGCGCTCCTCAAGCCGGCGCATCTGCA
>DAIPYB010000228.1:0-5333 GCA_036782955.1 Pseudoxanthobacter sp.
GCAGGCCCGGCGGCTTGGCACCGCCCATGCCGTTCTGGCGGCCCGCGAGGCATTGCTTCAACCGGCGGACGATATCGTGGTGCTTTGTGGCGATGCGCCGCTGGTGGAGGCGGCAACCATCGCCCGCCTGCGCAGCCGCCTTGGCGAGGGTGCCGATATCGCCGTGCTCGGCTTCGAGGCGGCGGACCCCACCGGCTATGGTCGCCTTCTCATCGATGGCGACCGCCTGAAGGCGATCCGGGAGGAGAAGGATGCCACCGCCGCCGAACGCGCCGTGCGGCTGTGCAATTCCGGCATCATCGCGCTCAGGGGCGCTCTGGCGCTGCCACTGCTGGAAGCCGTCGGCAACGATAACGCCAAGGGCGAATATTATCTGACCGACATCGTGGAAATCGCCAATCGTCGCGGGTTGGCCGTGGTGGCTGAAACCACCACCGAGGACGAGGTTCAGGGCGTCAACGACCGCGCGCAGCTTGCCCGCTGCGAGGCTGCTTTCCAGCAGCGCGCCCGCGCCCGCGTGCTAGCCGCCGGCACCACGCTTCTGGCGCCGGAAACGGTGTTCTTCAGCTTCGACACCGTGCTCGGCCGCGATGTGATCGTGCACCAGAATGTCGTGTTCGGCCCCGGCGTGACGGTGTCGGACGACTGCGAGATTCTGCCGTTCAGCCACCTTGAGGGGGCGAAGGTCGGCGCGGGCACCCGTATCGGCCCGTTTGCCCGGTTGCGGCCCGGCGCCGATCTTGGAGAGGGCGTGCATGTCGGCAATTTCGTCGAGGTGAAGGCGGCGCGGGTGGAAGACGGCGCCAAGCTCAATCATTTGTCCTATATCGGCGATGCGCGGGTCGGGGCTGGCTCCAACATCGGCGCCGGCACCATCGTGTGCAACTATGACGGCACCTTCAAGCACCACACCGATATCGGCGCGGGTGCCTTCATCGGCTCCAACTCGGCGCTGGTGGCCCCGGTCAGCATCGGCGACGGTGCCTATGTCGGCACCGGCAGCGTCATCACGGATGATGTGCCGGCCGATGCGCTGGCCATCGGACGCGGCCGGCAGGTGGTGAAGGAAGGCCGCGGCGCAGAGATCCGCGCCGAACAGGCCCGGCTGAAAGCGGAGAGGGCGGGGCGCTGAGGCGCCTTCCATGCTTCGACCTGATCCCATGAAATATGGTTCGTGACGAAACGATACCGAGTGTGATTTGGGCCTCGCCGCCTTTTCCCGTTAAAGACGGCCTTATGTTGCGTTGCGGGGAGAAAAGCGAATGTGCGGCATTGTCGGTATTCTGGGCACCGAGCCGGTCGCGGCGCGCCTTGTCGATGCGCTGAAGCGCCTTGAATATCGCGGCTACGATTCAGCCGGCATCGCTACGCTGGAACATGGCCGTCTGACGCGTTGCCGCGCTGCGGGCAAGCTGCGCAATCTGGAGGCGGCGGTTGCCTCCGATGGCCTGACCGGCTTTTCGGGCATCGGGCACACCCGCTGGGCGACCCACGGCGCCCCCACGCAGCAAAACGCTCACCCCCATGCTACCGGCCGCGTTGCCGTGGTGCACAATGGCATCATCGAGAATTTCCGCACGCTGAAGGAAGAACTGATCGCCGGCGGAGCCGTCTTTACCAGCGAGACGGACACCGAAGTCGTGTGCCAACTTATCGACCGGGCCCTGCGGGAGGGGCTTGCCCCGCGCGAGGCGGTTGCCTCCTCGCTGGCGCGGCTGCGCGGCGCGTTCGCCCTCGGCATCCTCATCGAGGGCGACGAGAACCACCTCTACGGCGCCCGTCGCGGTTCGCCGCTGGCGGTGGGCCTTGGTGAGGGCGAGACCTTTCTGGGGTCCGATGCCATTGCTCTCGCGCCCTTCACCGATCATGTCATCTATCTGGACGAGGGCGACTGGGCGGTATTGTCGCGCACCGGGGTGGAGATTTTCGACGCCGCCGGCAAGCCCGTGTCGCGCCCTGTTTCGGTGCTGCGCACCAGCGCTCTGATGGTGGAGAAGGGCAGCTACCGCCACTTCATGGAGAAGGAAATCCACGAGCAGCCGGATGTGCTCTCCCGCACGCTTGGCCACTATCTGGATTTCAGCACCGGCACTGTGCGGCAGGAGGCCTTCGCCGGCCTCGATCTGGCCGCCCGCCCGCGTGTTTCCATCGCCGCCTGCGGCACGGCCTATTATGCGGGCCTTGTCGGCAAGTACTGGCTGGAGCGTTTTGCCCGCCTGCCGGTGGATATCGATGTCGCCTCCGAATTCCGCTACCGGGAAGCCCCGCTGACGCCGGGCGGCCTGTCGCTGTTCGTGTCGCAGTCGGGCGAAACCGCCGATACGCTCGCCAGCCTGCGTTATTGCCGGGCGGAGGGGCAGGCGATTGCGGCAGTGGTGAACGTGCCCACCTCCACCATTGCCCGCGAGGCGGATGTCGTGGTGCCGACGCTGGCCGGGCCGGAAATCGGCGTTGCCTCCACCAAGGCCTTTACCTGCCAGCTTGCGGTGATGGCCTCTCTGGCGCTGGCCGCCGGCCGGGCGCGCGGGGTTCTGGACGCGGCCGGGGAGCAGCGCCTCGTCAATGCCTTTGCCGAGGTTCCGCGTCTCGTTTCCGATGCCATGGCGCTGGAACAGCGCATCGAGGCTATCGCCCGGCGCATTCACCGGGTGGATGATGTGCTTTATCTTGGGCGCGGCACCAGCTTCCCGATTGCCCTTGAGGGCGCCCTGAAGCTGAAGGAACTGTCCTATATCCATGCCGAGGGCTATGCCGCCGGTGAACTGAAGCACGGCCCCATCGCCCTGATCGACGAGGACATGCCGGTCGTCGTCATTGCGCCGTTCGATCACTGGTTCGAGAAGACCGCCTCCAACATGCAGGAGGTCGCCGCGCGCGGCGGGCGCATCGTGCTCGTCACCGACGAGCGCGGGCTGGAGCACGCGGGCATCACCCCGGCCGAGACGATCCTGATGCCGGAAATGCCGGCGGAGATCGCGCCCATCGTCTATTCGGTTCCGGTGCAGATGCTGGCCTATTACACTGCCGTCGCCAACGGCACGGACGTGGACCAGCCGCGCAACCTCGCCAAGTCTGTAACGGTGGAGTAGTCGGCCGCGCCGGGAAGGTGCGCCCCTTATGCCGGTTCAGAGCGCGGGTCCCGGCACGGCGGTCTCTGCCGCCGGACCCGTATCGCTCCCGCCGGTGGCATGGGGGACCGCGGCCGGCGGTGCGATGTCGTCCGGCGCGGCGTCTTGCGGCAGGTCCCCGCGCTCGCGCGGCTTCAGCGGCAGTTTCAGCTTGGGCTTGGGCGGTGCCGGGGCGAGCTGCCGCACGGCCGTTTCACCGATCAGGATCGCCGGCGTCGTTCCCGGCTCCGCAATGGCCTTTTCCGGCGGCAGGGCCACCGTACCGTCGTGCTCGATGATGGGGCGATAAAGGCGGATGTGGCCCGGCGACCGGCGCGTAGCCGCGGGCTCGGTTACGAAATCGACGGTGATGGCCGGCACGTCGAGCTGGCCGTTATGGCGGCGCAGCCAGTCGCGGTCGAAGGGCTTGTTCACCATTTCGTCCGCCGCCGGATAGGACCATTTCAGCGGAGCCCTGTCGAGGGAGCGGAACGTCTCCCGCACCGGCAGCGCATAGAGATAGATGCGCGGCTGGGCAAAGCGTAGGCTCGGTGCGAAGATCCATGCTTCGGTCGCGGGTGGCTGCTGGCGATGAGGGAAGCCAATGGCCGGCCCCTTGCCTTCCGGTGCAAGCGGCGCCCAGCCGATGGTTTCGTCGCCTTCGCGCCACGTCACCCAAGCCGGTGCCCAACGGTCTCCCGGCACCCAGAACCAGCCAGCCGTCTTGTCATAGCCCCAGCGGCCATAATGATAGACTGCCCAGCCGAACGGCTCGTCTGAGGCCCATATCCAGCCTTCGCGGTCGCTCCACAGCCATTGCCCCAGCGTGTAGGGGCGCCAGTCGGGGGCGACGCGGGCGGGAATCCAGACATAGCCCCACGGGGCCATTGCCACCCAGCGGCCATGGGCGGCGAGCGGGGCATAAAACAGGTCGATATCGTGCGCCGGCGTATCGGCGGCGGCTTCGCCGAGGAAATCGCCGTCGAGGCTCTCTCCCGCCTGATCCAGCGGAATGGCCAGCGCCAGTGCGCCGGCAACCAGCAGAACTGGCAGGCTGCCGCGCAGCATCCGCGCACGCAATCGCATCCGGCCGGCGGCCGTGGCCGGCGGGCATGCGGGGGGCAGCGATGGGCCTTCCGGGGTCGTCAACGGAGGCGCCTTTCGGACTGGCGACGGTGCATGCACCACAGCATGGCGCTGCTGAACGGCGAATGAACGGCGATGCGGCCCAAACAGCAAGGCCGCCCCTTCTTGCAAAAGGGCGGCCCGACCCGGCCTCAAAACGCCTTCAGAGCTTCACACAGGCGCCGCTTCAGCCGGCATCGGCCTGCGTCGTCTCCGGAGCCTCGTCTTCTTCTGCTTCCACCTTGCTGGCCTTGGGCAGGCGCACAGGGCGCAGCAGGAATGCCGGCACATGGTCGCCCATGCCGATCACTGGCGGATCGTCATCGTCGAAATGGCGCCGCTGGCGCGAACCGGCGGCACCGAGCCGAACCGGCTCGTGGGCCTGCTGCGGACGCGGCGCCGAAGCCGAACGCTCCTGTCCATGACCACGGTTGTCGTGACCACGGCTTTCGTGGCCCCGGTTGTCATGGCTGCGGCCTTCCTGATTCCGGCCTTCCTGATTGCGCCCGTCGCGACGGCGGTCGCTGCGCTTCTCGCTTTTCTCGCGGGGCGCGCGCGCCATCGGCGCCGCGGCAGTCGCGATTTCCATCTCGACGTCGGAATCTTCCACGATGGGGGCCCGGCTGCTGCCGCGGCTGCCGCCGCTCTTGCGCGCGCCACCACGACCGCGCCGCCGGCCACCGTCTTCTTCCGGCGCCGGAACGACATTGTCGACCCAGGGAATTTCCTTGTTGATGAGCTTCTCGATGGCCGAGATCGACTTATGGTCTTCCGGCGTGCCGATCATCACGGCCACGCCCGAGCGCCCGGCGCGGCCGGTGCGGCCGATGCGGTGCACATAATCCTCGGAGTGGTGCGGCACGTCATAATTGAAGACGTGGCTCACATCCGGAATGTCGAGACCGCGCGCGGCAACGTCGCTGGCCACCAGCAGGGTCAGGTCGCCCTTGCGGAAATTGTCCAGCGTGGCCATGCGGGCGTGCTGGTCCATGTCGCCATGGAGCGCGCCGGCGGCGAAGCCGTGGCGCTGAAGCGAATGATAGACGGTCGCCACATCGCGCTTGCGATTGCAGAAGATGATGGCGTTCTTCAGGTTTTCCG
>DAIPYB010000229.1:0-5327 GCA_036782955.1 Pseudoxanthobacter sp.
CGCCTCTTTGTTTCTCGCGGACGCCGGCACCCAGCGGGCCTTCGGCCAGATTGATGGTGAAGCGGCGCAGCAGCCATGCGGTCTGTTCCAGATGATCGCAGGCCGACCACAGCGTCTGCAGGTCGGTGCTGCTGACCTCCGTGGCGCTGGCCAGAAGCGTGTGGCGCATCTGGCGCATGGTCTCCGAGCGGTCGTTCGTCAGCGCGCGGATGATCGGGATTGAGGTTTCGTCGAAGTCCTGAAGTTCGCTGATGACGGCGCTCAGCATGGCATGGGTGGATTCGGCCATGTCGGTTGCGGTTTTCTCAAGTTGCGGCACTTTCTTCAGGTCGGCCAGTTCCTTGCCCAGTGCGCCAAGGGCGGCGTTCAGGCCATGGAACGTCTGGTTGCCGTTCCACAGGCCCATCAGCAGGTCCTGTTCGGCATCCGGCCCCGGCGTGCGCAGCACGCGCTTCAGGAAGCCGTCGAGAGTCTTTGCCAGTTCGTCGTTGGCCTTGCGCAGATCGGCCGGCGAGACGTTGGCTGCCACGCGGGCAGTCTCGTCGTCCTCCGGGTAGGGCTCCGCCTCGGCGCGGGCACGGTCGAGAAAATGCGGCAGCCGGCTCACGAGGCGGCGCTGTTCCTGCGCGGCCAGCGTCACGGCTGCCACCGGCTGTTCCTCCGCGGCACTGCTGATGAACATCGGCTTGCTGAGCGTTTCCTCGCCGGTCGGCGGGCTCCAGCGTTCGATGAGGGCGAACAGCGGCCCGTTGAAGGCTGAGGCCACCAGCGCGGAGGCAATCTGGAACAGCCAGTGCAGGGCTGTCACCTGAAAGGCGGGGTCGCTGGTGAGGCTGGTGATGAAAGCGCGCAGCAGCGGAATGCCGGTATAATGTTCGATGGTCAGCAACGGCAGGATGACCGCCGTGCCGATCAGCTTGAGAATGAGCTGGTAGAGATTGAGTTGCCGCGCGGTGCCGGCCAGCCCGGCGCCCTGACCGATGGCCATGATGCCGGTGCCAAGGTTGGAACCGACCACGATAAGGAAGGTCTGGTCGATGTCCAGCACGCCACCGGCGGCCAGCGCCACGGCGATGACGGCCACCGTCTGACCCTGAATGACGGCTGCCAGCGCCGTACCCGCGATCAGGCCCCAGAAATAGAATTTGTCGGCAAAGCCCAGAACGGTGCGCAGAACCTCGGAATCGCGCATCGGCACGGCGGCCGCCACCATCAGCTGAACGCCGTAGAGCAGCAGGAACAGGCCCAGCATGGCGGCGACGAGATTGCGATAGCGCGCATCGCGGTCGTAGCCGAGCAGGAAGGCGAGGCCGATGATGGCAATGCCGGAAAGGATGACGAGATCGAGGTCGAACGAGGCAAGCAGCAGGCGCAGCGTCGAGCCGGCATAGGACCACGTCACGATCGGCATGGCATTGCGCACCGTGGCGGCGCCGGCCGAGACCAGACCGATGACGATGAACGTCACCGCGTTGGTGCTCTGGATGGTGGCACCGGCGGCGACGCCGACCAGCGAGGCACGCAAGGGGTGGCCGGTTGCCTTGGCCACCAGGCGCTGAAAGCCCGGGCCGACGACCTGCTTCATGTTGGCCGTCAGAAACTGCGTTCCGATGAAGATGAATCCGAGACCGGCGAGCAGGCCGATTATAATGGACATGCAGCTTCTCCGAACAGGCGTCAGGGCCGGGGCAGGAACCGGGCAAAAGGGCTGGGCACGGCCGGACGGGCGGATCCGGTAAAGCGGGCGTGAAGTGCCGGAACCGATTTTTGCCGTGTTCTCGACGCAGCCGGCAAGGGTGCAGTTGGCTGCGGGGCGAATTTTCACACCGCGGGCGCGGATTTTTCGGCGGGGGGGTGCCAAAAACAGCGCATGTCCTGTAGAGGAAAGGCATCGCGGCCGGTCGAACCGTTCCAGTCTTGAGGCGGGAGCCGGGCGCATTCGTGAGGACGACGACAATGCCTGCTTACCGCTCCCGGACCACCACCCACGGCCGCAACATGGCCGGCGCCCGCGGCCTCTGGCGCGCGACGGGTATGAAGGATCAGGACTTCGGCAAGCCGATTATCGCGGTCGTAAACTCCTTCACCCAGTTCGTGCCCGGCCATGTGCACCTGAAGGATCTCGGCCAGCTCGTTGCCCGCGAGATCGAGGCTGCCGGCGGCGTTGCGAAAGAATTCAATACCATCGCGGTCGATGACGGCATCGCCATGGGCCACGACGGCATGCTTTATTCGCTGCCCTCGCGCGACCTGATCGCCGACAGCGTCGAATACATGGTCAATGCCCATTGCGCCGATGCGATGGTGTGCATTTCCAATTGCGACAAGATCACGCCCGGCATGCTGATGGCCGCCATGCGGCTGAATATTCCGGCGGTGTTCGTTTCCGGCGGCCCGATGGAAGCCGGCAAGGTGCGCCTCGGCGGCAAGGAAAAGGCGCTCGACCTCGTCGATGCCATGGTCGCCGCAGCCGATGACCGCATTTCCGACGAGGATGTCGCGGCGATCGAGCGTTCTGCGTGCCCCACCTGCGGCTCGTGCTCGGGCATGTTCACCGCCAATTCCATGAACTGCCTGACCGAGGCGCTCGGCTTGTCGCTGCCGGGCAATGGCTCGGTTGTGGCCACCCATGCCGACCGCCGCCGCCTGTTCGTGGAGGCCGGTCACCTCATCGTCGATCTTGCCCGCCGCTATTACGAGGAAAACGATGCCAGCGTGCTGCCGCGCTCCATCGCCTCGTTCGAGGCGTTCGAGAATGCGATGACGCTCGACATCGCCATGGGTGGTTCGACCAACACGGTGCTGCATCTGCTGGCCGCGGCCCACGAGGCGGGCGTCAACTTCACCATGAAGGACATCGACCGCCTGTCGCGCGGCGTGCCGTGCGTGTGCAAGGTGGCGCCGGCAGTCTCTTATGTTCACATGGAAGACGTGCACCGCGCGGGCGGCATCATGGGCATTCTCGGCGAACTGGAGCGTGGTGGCCTGATCCACGCCGGCCTGCCCACGGTGCATGCGCCGACGCTGGGCGAGGCGCTGGAGCGCTGGGACATTCGCCGCACCACGGCCGATAGCGTGACGTCGTTCTATCGCGCTTCGCCGGGTGGCATTCCGACTCAGGTGGCGTTCTCGCAGGACCGCCGCTATCGCGACCTCGACCTCGACCGCGAGTCTGGCGTGATCCGCGATGTCGAGCACGCCTTCTCCAAGGATGGCGGCCTTGCGGTGCTCTACGGCAACCTTGCCGACAAGGGCTGCATCGTGAAGACCGCCGGCGTGGATGAGAGCATCCTGAAGTTCAGTGGCCCGGCCCGTGTGTTCGAGAGCCAGGACGATGCGGTCGCCGGCATTCTCGGCGGCAAGGTGCAGGCCGGCGACGTGGTGGTGATCCGCTACGAGGGACCGCGCGGCGGTCCCGGCATGCAGGAGATGCTCTATCCCACGAGCTACCTGAAGTCGAAGGGGCTCGGCAAGGCTTGCGCGCTCATCACCGACGGCCGTTTCTCGGGCGGCACCTCGGGCCTGTCGATCGGTCATGCCTCGCCTGAGGCAGCGCAGGGCGGGACCATCGCTCTGGTCGAGGAAGGCGATCTGATCGAGATCGATATCCCCGCCCGCTCCATCAGCCTTGCGGTGGGCGATAGCGAACTCGCCAGCCGCCGGGCCGTCATGGAGGCGCGCGGCGCGGCGGCGTGGAAGCCGGCGGACCGTGACCGCAAGGTGTCGGTGGCGCTGCGGGCCTACGCCGCGATGACGACATCGGCCGATCAGGGCGCCGTGCGCGACCTGAGCCGCATCGAACGGGCCTGAAACCCGCGCGGTGAAATGACCGGAATGCGAGAAGGGGCGGGCCGGTACCGCCCCTTTTTAGTCTCGGGGCACAGGCGCTGCGACGATCCGATTGCCGGTGGCGAGGTCTGTGGTCTCCGGCGTTTCATGGAATCGCTGAACGCCTTGATCTCTTTGTCCGGTCGCGTTTTCCTGTCGCAAGCCGATGCCCGCTTCGCCTCGAAGCGCTCGGGCGGGTGTGTCCTTTGGGGGAAGGATTGAGATGCCGCGTTCACGCTTCAGGCCTGTCATCGTGGCGGGCGTCATGCTGCTGTCTGCTGTGCCGCCTGCTGTCGCGCAGACATCGCTGACAGGGCCGCAGGGTGAGGGGCTTTATCTGCCGCCGGCAGCCCCGACAATGCCCATGACCCCTGAAAATCCGGCCTCGGCCGGAGGCAATGCCAGTGCCCCTCTTGCGAGTGGCCCGCTGACCACCCACATCGGCACCATCGCACTCCAGAACGGGCTACCCTCCGCGGGTGGCGGGTTGCAGGCCATCGAATCCGAAGTCATCTTCCAACGGGCCTTGCAGGTTTATCTCTGGGGCCTGCCGCTGGTGACCATGCAGCGCTGGATGGAAGCGCACGAACGGGCATTCTCGGCTGGGCCGGGTGACCGGGTTCTTTATGAACACATGCCTGACATCGCCGGCTTCCTGACACCCGCACCCGATGTTGCCCTTGTCGCCGCCTTTGTCGATCTTTCCGCGGGGCCTGTGGTGGTGGAGGTGCCGGCGGGCAAGTTCTCCGGCAGCATCGTCGATTTCTGGCAGCGTCCGGTCAGTGCCGTCGGGCAGGCGGGCCCGGATCGCGGGCGCGGCGGGCGCTATCTGCTGCTTGGCCCCGGCCAGAAAGTGCCTGCCTTGCCGCCGGGTTATCAGGTCGTCCGCCCGGCGACACAGAAGGCCTTGGTCGCACTACAGATCGCCGATCCCTCGCAGAATGCCGCGGCGGTGGCCGCCGCCCTGCATATCGGCGATTTCACCGACCGCCATACCGCGAATAAGGGAAGCGTCGTGCGCCCGGATGGCCGGCCGTGGTCGATGGTGCCGCCGGCCGGCATGGAATATTGGCAGGTGCTTTCCGAAGCGTTGCAAGGCGGAGCGTCCGCCGCCGATCCCATCGCGGCGCAGGCAGCGGACCTCGGCCTTGCTCCCGGCGCAACGTTTGCCCCCTCCGATACGCAGGCCGCGGCCCTGAAGGACGCCGCCGATGTCGCCCCTCTGCTGGCAGCAACGCTGGCTTTCGCGCGGCCGGACACGCAGCCCTATCGGCGCGACAGCCGCTGGTTCGTGTTTGCCGCTCCGCAGAAAGATGCCGACGCCGAAGCGACGGCTGCGTTCTTCTATCAGGCGCTGACGGCCACGCAGCCGCCTTCCGTCCGGCTTTCCTTGCTGGGCGAAAGCCGTCTGGCGACATACCGCGATGCCTCCGGCGACTGGTTCGACGGCGGGCGGGCTTACCGGTTGCGCGTTCCGGCAAATGTGCCGGTTTCGCAAT
>DAIPYB010000230.1:0-5318 GCA_036782955.1 Pseudoxanthobacter sp.
CGGGCAAGACCGGTTTGCCGGCGCGATGACAGATGCCGCACCCTCGCCTGCAGGGCAGTGTCTGCCGCGGAGGCCCTTCCGACAGAGCCTCTTCCACAGACCGCCACTTCCGGCGATGCTCGATTGAGGTGGGCATCGCATACCTTGTGAATGTTCGCAACAGTCGCCTTCATAACGGTCCCGTGGCATGGGGCGTTGCGTAGGGCTTGGCATAGGGCTTGGCGTGGGGCCTAAAGATGAAATGCCGGCATGGCCGGCGGGGCTTTCCTTCGAGGGATGCATGAGCGCGGCAGACACGACCTGTGACGCTTTTCTGGGCGGGCGAATCTCGGCGCTGCAGCCGGCGCGGGGGCCGCATCGCAGCGGCCACGACGCGGTGCTGCTGGCGGCCGCGCTGCCGCAGGACTTTCATGGCGCGGTGATCGATCTGGGCGCGGGCACCGGCGTTGCCGGCTTCGCGGTCGCCGCGCGCTGTGCGGCCACGCGTGTCGGGCTGGTGGAGCGGGACGAGACCGCCGCCGGGCTGGCCGTCGCCGCACTGGCTGTCGAGGCCAATGCTGCCTTCGCCGCGCGGGTGAGGGTGATCGTGGCCGATATTGCCGCACCGGCGCCGCAGCGTGCCGCTGCGGGCCTGCTGCCCGACAGCGCGGACGCCGTTATCATGAACCCGCCATTCTACAGCGCGGGCGAGGTGCGGGCTTCGCCGAACGCGGCCCGTGCCGATGCACATGTGCTGGGCGAGGGCGGGCTGTCGCCGTGGCTGCGCACGGCGGCGGCGCTGGTGCGGCCGGGTGGCGTGCTGGCGCTGATTTTTCCCGCCGCCGGACTGGCCGAGGTGCTGGCGCTGCTTTCCGGCCGATTTGGCGGCGCGCTGGTGATGCCGGTGCAGCCGCGGGCCGATTCGCCGGCTATTCGCGTCATCGTCCGCGCCATTGCCGGCAGCCGCGCGCCGCTGACCCTGCTGCCGCCGCTGGTGCTGCACGACGGCACCGGCAGCGCGCCCTCGGCGGCAGCCGAGGCCATCCTGCGCCATGGCGCGGCGCTGCCGGGCTTTCCGCCCGTGGTCTTGCCGCGCCGGTCCCGACGGGCCGAGCAGGCGCCTGAGGCGCAGGAGCGGGAGCGGGAGCCGGACGGGCTTGCCCGCTGCCCGGCCGGCGGCGGCGCCTGAGACGGCGGCGGCCGGCCTTGGATCGCCGTGCGTCCTTGCCGACGCGGGGAGGCGGTCCAGTGGTTTGTTTCTGCGTCTGATTTTTCCGAAAGCGGGGTTCCGCCTTTCGGCCCGACGGGCTAGCCGAGGCGGGTCGCGGCGATCCACCAGCCGGGTTGCTCCGCCCTGAGGCGGGCCTGCGCGGCATCGGCTTCCGCCCCGGTTGCGAAAAGCGCAAAGCAGGTTGCGCCCGAACCGGACAACCGGACGATGAGCGCGCCGGGACAGGCGGCGAGCGCGGCCAGCACCGGGCCGATGGCCGGGGCGAGGGCCAGTGCCGGCGGCTCCAGATCATTGCGCTGTTCCGCCAGCCAGCCGGCAAGGGATGCGGCATCGGCAAAGCGGAATGTGTCGGGGGGCGAATCGACCGCACCGCCCAGGGCCCGGCGCCCGTCGAGGCGGCCGGGCCGCAGCCCGAGGGCGGCGAACACCGGCGGCGTGGCAAGCGCCACGCCCGGATTGGCCAGCACGGCCCAGAGCGGCGGCAACGATGGCAGCAAGGTGAGCTCATGCCCGGTGCCGCCGGCGCGCAGCACATGGCCGAACACGCACATCGGCACGTCGGAACCCAGCGGCGCACCGGCCGCCGCCAGTTCGCCGGCATCGGCCGCGATGCCCCAGAGCCGGGCGAGAAGCCGCAGCGCGGCAGCCGCATCCGCCGATCCGCCGCCGATGCCCGAGGCAACGGGCAGGTTCTTCGTCAGCCGCAGGCGGGCGCCGGCGCTGACCCCGGCGGCCTGCCGCAGCGCGGAGGCCGCGCGCAGCACGAGATTGTCGGCGCCAACCGAGAGCCCGGCGGCGAACGGCCCGGTGACGGTCAGCGTCAGGTCATCGTCGGGCTCGGCCTGCAACGCGTCGCCGGCTTGCGCGAATGCCACGAAACTGTCGAGGGCATGGTAGCCGTCGACGCGTCGGCCGAGCACATGGAGCGCGAGATTGATCTTCGCCGGGGCCGCTTCGCAGAGGGCGCCGGAGGCGGCGGGCGATGTCATGGTCCGCGTGGTGTCCTGCTCTTCGCATCAGGCCCCGGGGCCGGTTCAGGGGGCTTGCGTGGGCGCAACCGAGGGTGGAACGGTGGGGCCGGCCGGTACCGCGGCCGGGTCCGGCTTGGCCGTTGCCGGTGCGGTCTCGCCGGCGCCGGTCGCGGACGGCACGCCGGCAGCCGGCGCTGCGGCGGCCGGCGGCGCATCGGAGGCGGCATCCGTGGCGGTCTTCGGCTCGCCGGCGGGTTTCGCCGAGGCGCTCTGGCCTTCCGGCGCCGGGTGGGCGCCGGGGTCCGGCAGGCCGTGGGCCAGCTTCTGCTCGATCTGGGGCTTGAGGTCGGCCGGCGGGTTCATGTCGCGCGCATGGGCCCACTGGAAGCGGGCCTCCAGCTTGCGCCCGACGCGCCAGTAGGCATCGCCCAGATGATCGTTGAGGGTGGGGTCGTCGGGCATCAGGTCGACCGCCCGCTCCAGATGCTCCACCGCTTCCTTGTACTGCCCGAGGCGATAGAGCGCCCAGCCAAGGCTGTCGACGATGGCGCCGTCGGTCGGTCGCAGGTCGACCGCCTTGCGGATCATGCCGAGCGCCTCGTCGAGATTGCGGCCCATGTCGGCCCACGTATAGCCGAGATAGTTGAGCACCTCCGGCTGGTCGGGCGACAGCTTGAGGGCCATGCGGAAATCGGGCTCCGCCTTGTCCCACTGCTTCAGGCGCTCGAAGCAGATGCCGCGATTGTAGAACAGCAGCCAGTCGGCGGGCTGCGGATCCTTGAGGCGGGCGATGGCGGCCGAATAGACATCCGCCGCATCGGCGAATTTCTCGTGGCTGCGCAGCACGGCGCCCAGCGCCAGCACGGCGGCGATATCGTCCGGGTCGGCGGCGATCACCTTTTCCAGATGCTTGCGCGCCTCGTCCACCCGGCCGAGGGCATTGAGGTTGAGCGCGATCTGGATCTGGCCTTCCGTGTAGAACGGCGAGGCGGGATCGAGCGCCTCGTAATAGTGGATGGCCTGTTCGGGCTTGTTCAGCCTCTCGAACAGTTCGGCCAGCGCCACGGAGGCGAATTCGTTCTTCGGATCCAGCAGCACCGCCAGATTGAGATAGGCGGAGGCAAGCTCCACCGAACCCTCGCGGCCGATGGTGGCGCCCAGTGCCGCAAGCGCGGCGGCGGCACCGGCACGGGCATCCGGCACGATGGGCGGAGCCTTGGTGCCGAGCGCGATATCGGCGCGCAGGTCATCCACGATCGGTCCGTCGTGAACGGCATCCGCGAAGCGGTCCACCACCTCGGTGGCGTCCTTGATCTTGCCGGCACGCACCAGCGCGCGGGTATAGGCCACCACCACGCGCGGCAGGCCGGGATCGCCGGCATAGGCGTCGGCCAGCCGCTCGACGGCAGCGGCGTGGTCGCCCACCAGATCGGCCATGATGCCGCCGTTGTAGGTGGTGAAGGCGGCGAACATCTCCGAATCGTTCAGCCCGTCCAGCGTGGCGAAGGCCTGCTTCAGGTTCTTGTCGGCGGCATAGGACCACGCCACCACCAGCGCGCTCGTCAGCTCCACCAGCGGGCTGCGGCTGCGCACCGACAGGAGCTTGCGCACCTTCTTGTCATCGCCCGCCGCGAACGCCTGCACCGCCAGTGCCAGCCGGCCGAGGCGGTTGCCATCCACCGCCGGGCGCAGCTTCTCGGCAAGCGGCAGGGCGGCCGATACATCGCCGCTGGCGAGCGACAGCGTGAAGGCGCGCTCCATCAGCACCGGATTGTCGGGATCGCCGGCCAGCGCCGCACGGTAGAAGCGGGCGGCGGCGGAAAAATCCTGCTCCTCGCCGGCGAGGCGGGCGGCAAGGTAGTTGCCCGACAGCGAGTCGAGGCCGCCCGCCGGGATGCCGGAGGAGGAGCCCTGCGCAAAGGCGCCCAGATCGACCGGGCCGCGCGCCATCATCACCGGGGCGGCAAGCAGCGTGCCGGCCAGCGCCAGCGTCAGCGCCCGGCGGCGCAGCCCGGCGCCGGGGCCGCGCGGGATGCGGGGGGAGCGGGGGACGGTCAGAAAGGGAATCGGCATCAGGCTCGCCATGGATGAGTTCCGGCATGGGCTGCTTTAAGGATGGCGATTGGCGGCAGCCGCCGCAAGTCACATGCTTAAAGTCGCATCTTTAAAGTCACATCGGTTGTGCGGGGCTTCGCATTGCACTGCGGTCCATAAGGTGCTGCACTGCAAAAAATTCGTGCCGGCAGGGGGTTGCCTTCCGTCGCGGCGCGTTGCATTCGCAGGTGCAACGAGAAAAAACCGATGAACGGGAGAGGCCGCTATGGCGCACTGGGTTTTCACGTTCGGTGGCGGCAAGGCCGAAGGCAGCGCCGGACTGGCCAACCTTCTGGGCGGCAAGGGTGCCAACCTGGCGGAAATGGCGGCTCTCGGCCTGCCGGTGCCGCCCGGCTTCACCGTGACCACGGAAGTCTGCGCGTCCTATTACGGTCATGGCCGCACCTTTCCCGAGGGGCTGAAGGCGGAGGTTTCCGCCGCGCTCGGCCATGTTGCCGCCATCGCCGGCCGGCGGCTCGGCGATCCGCACGATCCGTTGCTGGTGTCGGTGCGCTCCGGCGCGCGCGTCTCCATGCCCGGCATGATGGACACCGTGCTCAATCTCGGCCTCAACGACGTCACGGTGGAAGGGCTGGCCCGTGCCTCCGGCGACGAGCGGTTCGCCTACGATTCCTATCGCCGCTTCATCCAGATGTACGGCGACGTCGTTCTGGGCCTCGATCATGGCGAGTTCGAGGAACTGCTCGAGGTCTACAAGGACGAACGCGGGCTGGAGCGCGACACCGATCTGGCGGCGGGCGACTGGCGCCTGCTGATCGGCCGCTACAAGGCGCTGGTGCAGGAAAGCCTCGGGCGACCGTTCCCGCAGGACCCGGAGGAACAGCTCTGGGGCGCGATCGCGGCGGTGTTCGGCTCCTGGAATTCGGCGCGCGCCGTCACCTATCGCCGCATCCACAACATCTCGCAGGAATGGGGCACCGCCGTCACCGTGCAGGCCATGGTGTTCGGCAACATGGACGAGACCTCCGCCACCGGCGTTGCCTTCACGCGCGATCCCTCCACGGGCGAGAACACGCTGTTCG
>DAIPYB010000231.1:0-5289 GCA_036782955.1 Pseudoxanthobacter sp.
TCGTCTGTCAGGTCGCCACGCATCCGCCGATCTCCGCAAAGACCAGCGTTGAATCGCGACATGTCCGAATTGAAAACCCCTTTGTCAACAGAGCCTAGGGATCCTGCCGCGCCCGGTGCAGCAGGAACTGCAGCAGGGCGCGCACCGGCGCGCCCGTCGGGCCTTCGCGCCAGACGCCGATGTCTTCCTCCAGATAGGCATCGGGGCCGTTGTCGATGTGGACCCACGGGGTGTCGCCGGCGAAGGCGGCCAGGAAGGTTGCCGCCGTCAGCCCGGCGTCGGGATGGGAGAACGAGGTATTGGTGCGGTCGGCGACGCGACTGTGCAGCAAGGCTTCGTATTCCGCACGCAGCGGCAGCCGCCAGCCCGGCTCGCCGGCCTCCCGGCCGGCGGCCAGCACCGCGCGGGCGAGCGGCGTGTCGCTGGCCCAGCATGCCCACATCAGCGGGCCGACGTCCTCGCAGTCCGTCAGGGTGCCGACATCGATCAGTCCGCAGACATCCTGCTGCCGCAGCCATGCCAGCGCATCGGCCAGCACGAGCCGGCCCTCGCAATCGGTATCGACGATCTCGGTGGCCTGTCCATCCGGGTGGCGCACCACGTCGCCGGGGCGCAGCGCGCTGCCGGAAGGCATGTTCTCCGCCATGGGCAGCACGGCGATCAGCGGCAGGTCGCAGCCGAGCTCCGTGGCGGCGAACACCGCGCCCGCCACCGCCGCCGCGCCGGCCATGTCTTCCTTCATGCGGAAGATCGATTCGAAATCCTGCTTCAGGTTGAGCCCGCCGGCATCGAAGGTCATGCCCTTGCCGGCCAGACCGAAGGGGCGCCGGCCCGCCGGGCAGGGTGTGCGCAGCACCAGCGCGCACGGCGGATTGGCGCTGCCGGCGCCGACCGCTGCCGTGGCTTCGAAGCCGTGCGCGATCAGGGCATCGCGGTCCCAGATTTCCGCCGCGATGCCAAGATCGCGGGCCCGCCCGGCGATGTGCCGGGCAAGGGCCTGCGGCGGCAGCCGCCCCGGCGGCAGATCCACCAGATGACGCACCCAGCCGGCCGCGCGCCCGGCGGCGAGGCCGATATGCAGTGCATCGCCGAGATCGCAATCCGGTCCCGCACCGGCCGGCGGCACGACGAGGCCGATCGTGTCATCCGTGCCCGACGGATCGTCGGCGCCCTCCGGCCGGAAGCGGCCCAGCAGGAAGCCTTCCGCCACGGCCCTTACGCCTTCGGCGGTCACCGGCAGGGGCATGAGGAAGGCGATGCGCCCGCGCCCGAGGCTTGCCTCGCCGGCGGCCTGCGCGGCGTCGCGCAGGGTCGCGGGGCAAATTTCCGTCCCCAGCCCCACGGCCATCAGGTCCGGCCCGTCGTCGCCGGCCACCATGACGGGGGCGATTTCGCCGGTTTCGCCGGAGAAGCGCGGTTCGCGGCCGAGGGCCGCGACGAGCCTGCCGACCGGCAGCCCCTCCGTTCCGGCACAGCCGGCTTCGACAGGGCTATGCCCCGCTGCCGCAAGCACCGGCACCACCACGAGATCGGCTGCCACCCGGCTTTCGAGGCGGCAACGGACGGACAGGGAATCGGTCATGGCGTTCGCTCTTCCGCGCTGCGCGGCAGTTGCCGCGGCGGCATCCGGTATAGCGCGGTGCGGGCCGGCCGGCGATGCCCGGCCCGCGATCGCCGGTCCGCCTCAGCGGGCTGCGGCGAGGCGGTCGGCCATCAGGCTGACCATCTCGAACATCAGCACCATGGCGTTCTGTGCCGTGATCCGGTTGGGGTTGTCCTTGGTGGGGATCAGGCACACAACATCGCCGCCGACGATATCAAGCCCGCGCAGACCCTGCAGGATGCGCACCGCCTCTCCAATGCGCAGGCCCGGATAACCCGGCTCCAGATTGGAAGCGCCGGGGGCATCGCAGGGGTCAAGGGAATCGAGATCGAAGGTGATGTAGACCGGCGCGTCGCCGATGCGCTCCCGCAGGGCGGCGATCACGCCCGAGGGGCCGATTTCCTCCACCTCGTCCATGCCGATGATGCGATAGCCGAGCTGTTCGCTGGTGTTGAGCGAGCCCGGCGTGCCCACATTCGGCCGGATGCCGACCTGCGTGGAGCGGTGCGGGTCCACATGGCCTTCCTCCACCAGATAAGCGCCCCAGTGGGCGGCCGAACGACGCGCGCCCAGCCAGTGGGGCATGTGCATGAGCGTGTCGGTGTGACTGTCGAAATGGACCAGCGCCACCTTGCGACCGCCGGTCAGCCGGGCATCGGCGCCGGCACACGCCTTCACCAGCGGGCCGGTGATGGCGTGGTCGCCGCCCATGGCGACGATGCGGGTGCCGGCGGTATCGAAGCGTTTCGCGAAGGCTTCGATATGGCGGACGCTGACATCGTTGACCATGGCTTCCGGCAACGGCACGTCGCCGGCATCGTTGATGCGCGCCAGATCCCACGGGGTAATGCCGAAGCGGCCATGGCTGCGTCGGTAGAGCGCGGAGATGTGGCGCACCGCCCGCGGCCCCAGATGCTGGTCGCGCTCGGTGGAGCCGTTGCCGGAACTGTGCGGCACACCGATGAGCGCGATGTCGCTGGCGGCGGGATCCTCGTTCCAGTCGCAGCGGAAGAACGTGGGAATGCCCCACCAATACCAGCGTTTGACCTCGTCCTTCGCCGCCTCGATATCGAATTCTGCCATGGCCTGAACTCCTGCCGGAAGGGCGCCGGCTGCGGAAAAGGCGACACGGTCACCTCCGCTCCGGTCTGATATCCGGCAAGGGTCGCAGCGAGTCCGTTTTTAGTCAACTTTGTTCGTTATTATCGAACTCGTCAGCGCGGCGGCGGGGTCAGTACGAACAGGGCCGTGGTGGCCATGGTGGCGGAGGGGTTGCGAAAGCTGTGGCGGCGGCGCGGATCGAACGTCATGGCATCGCCGGGGGCGAGCACGAAGGTTTCGCCCTCGATGGTCAGCGCCAGTTCGCCCGCCAGCACCAGAACGAATTCCTCCTCCGCCCGCAGCGCGTAAAGCTCGTCGCCGCCGCTGCCCCCGGGTTCGATCTGTGACCAGATCGCCTGCAGCAGCATGCCGCGTCCGGGCGTGAGCAGGTGATCGGAAACACCGGTGCCGCCGAAGCGGATCGGCGTGCGCTCGCCCGCGCGCACCAGTGCCTTGCGGGTGGGGGCGAACAGGTCGCCGACGGGCAGGTTCAGCACCTCGCAAAGCCCCACCAGCGAGGCCACTGACGGCGAGGTGCGGTCACGTTCCACGTCGCTGAGAAAGCCCTTGGTCAGGCCCGTGGCGGTCGCCACCTCGCTCAGGGTCAGCCCCAGCGCCCGGCGCCGGTCGCGCAGCAGGGCGCCGATCTGCAGGCTGTCGCGCCGTTGCCTTCCGCCCGTGTTCCCGCCAGCCCGGGCCGGTGCATCGTCCGTCATCGCGGCCACATCCTCCGCCCGGTGCCGGTGTCTCCGCTGCAAGGTTCGCGCGGATCGTCCGGCGATGCAACCGCTGTCGGACCGCGCGGTCCGGAAATGGTGGCCGGGGTGCTTCGGCACATCGCGATCGGTTCGTGATCAGCCTCTTTGTCTCGCTTGGCGGTGGGGCGGCCGGAAGCGGCGGGGAGGTGCGTGGCATTCACGGCGCGGGCAATGGGCGAGACCGCATTGTTCATCGTCGCCCTTCGCCGGCTTCCAGCCCCACCACCGCCTCGCTCGCCGGGGGCGTTGCGGAAGCGGGCGAATAATGCCGTCTGCTCAATGGATTGCCGATGCATGCATGGTCTCGGACCTCGACTGTTGCGAAGCCGGCAGCAGAAAAAAATGTGGACAGAAGCGCATTTGGCGGCGCGTTGGCCGTTGCAATCCGGCCCGCTCTGGTGCATATCCCACCGCGTCGCCGGCAAGCGTCCGGCGCGACAAACCGGATGCGGGCGTAGCTCAGGGGTAGAGCACAACCTTGCCAAGGTTGGGGTCGTGGGTTCGAATCCCATCGCCCGCTCCAGTTTTTCTCTGCATATGCTTGTAAGAGTTGTCGGGCTGCGCGAGCGGCCTTGTAGTGGCATTCTTATCCACAATACCGTCGAGACAACTTCCGGCTCGCGCTTTCGTGGCGCCTCGGTACTGGAAAGAACGGGCGATGAGCGCGGAGTTGTTTTCTCTCCGCGCCATACACTTGCGCATTATGCGCCATCATAGCTGCGATCCAGCAATGGCTTTGCGCGCTCCAGTGTCGCGGCATCTGTTACAATGATCTCAAGATCTCCGGTCCCGAAATGACCGATGTTGCGTACGTCGCGTGTGAAGCCCGGTTCGAGCTTAATCGTGTCCGGATCCACTTTCACAAAGAGCTTGATGTGCCTGAGTTGTGGCTTCACCTCGGCGCAAATAAAGTTCTTCAGGCGGCGGAATGCAATATAATAGTCGAGCGTCCTGATCTCGATATCGTCGCCAAGCGCCGACACGTAAGCTTTGATGGCCTCATAGAGATCGATAAGTTCTGGAGTAGCCTCTTCCAGATGTCGTGTTACCGTTTTCTGGCGAGCGCGCGGGCGCAGCGCAGCTGTCTCGCTGGCGGCAGTGGCATCCTCTGCGGTCGGTGCGCGGGGGAGGCGCTCTGACACGGTGGTCAGCAGTTCGAACAGCAAGAGCGTTTCGCCGAAGCGGCGGTAGCGAACCAATTGAATGTTTCGGTTCATCTGATTTACGGCGTGCGCGTCAAACTTGGTGAAGTCGCCGGCGATGCATATGAGGCGTGGTGAGCCCCAATCCACGACCTTGGCTTGCTCCCGGCCGAACTTATCCATGACAAGCCATTCGAAATCGCGTCGATGATCCATCAGCCAATCAAGATAGAACAGGCCCTGATTGATGATGTTCTCATTGCTGGCGCGCTTGTATTCGATGATGACCGGCGAGCCGTTCTCGTCGATGCCGAGGGAGTCCATCCGCCCGCCGTTGGTGGTGGCGAATTCGGACGCGAGGAACCGAACGCCGAGGAACGCCTCCATGTTGCGTTCGATGAGCGTTTGCAGGGAGCGCTCCAGCGCGACTGCGCTGCCTTTCAGTTCGGTTACCGCCGTGTCTTCGGTGCGGAACAGCTTGATGTCGCTCATCGCCTGAAACTGCCAGATAAGAATGCAATAAACTCAACTAACAGTTTATAATATGTTCCGCGATGGGAGAGTGCCAACGAAAAAGCCCGGACAATTCCTGCCCGGGCTTTTGATCTCACGTTCAGCAGAGCGCGCAGAATTGTCCGCCGTCAGCCTTTGTATTCGTACAGCAGGCGGGCGCGGATGGTGCCTT
>DAIPYB010000232.1:0-5285 GCA_036782955.1 Pseudoxanthobacter sp.
TGACGCGCAGGTTGATGGAGAACAGCGCGATCATGGTGAGAATGGAGGCGAGCAGGTTGAGGATGCCGAAGCGCAGATTGAGCAGCGCGGTAACAAGGCCGGCGGATGCCGCCGCCGCCATGGCCGCCAGTGTCGCCAGCCACGGATTGACGCCGGCAAGGATGAGCACCGCAGCGGTTGCGGCGCCGAGCGGGAAGGAGCCGTCAACGGTCAGGTCGGGAAAGTCGAGCACCCGAAAGGAAAAGAACACACCGAGAGCGACGAACGCGTAGACGAGGCCGAGTTCGACGCTGCCGAGTAGGGCGATGAGAGACATGGCGGCTCCGGGCGGATTGTCGCGAAGCGAGCCGGCGGCCCGCCCGCGACAATCGGGGCGCTGAACGAACTGGCCGCAGACCGGCTGCGGCCCTGAGAAGGCTTATTTCACGACCGTGGTGGCTTTGGCCACGACAGCCTCGGGGATCGTCACGCCATAGCGCGCGGCAGCGCCGGGGTTGACCACCAGATTGGTGCCCTTGGCGACGACAGCCGGAATCTTGCTCGGCTTCTGGCCACCCAGAATATCGGCCACCATGACACCGGCTTCCTTGCCGACATCGAAATAGTTGAAGCCGATGGCCGCGATCGCACCGCGCGCCACCGAGTCGGTGTCGGCGGTGTAGAGCGGGATTTTCGCTTCCTCGGCCACCTTCACGGCCGATTCCAGCGCCGAAATCACGGTGTTGTCGGTCGGCACATAAATCGCATCGGCCTTGCCCACCAGCGCACGGGCTGCCTGCTGCACGGCGGCGGAGGTGTTGGCGGTGGATTCAACCACCTTGAAGCCGTTGTCCTCGGCAGTGCCGCGGAAGGCTTCCACCAGCGACACCGAGTTGGCTTCGCCCGGATTGTAGATGACGCCGATGGTCTTCACCGCAGGCGTGATCTCCTTGATCAGCGCGACCTGATCGCCGATGGGGGAGAAGTCCGACACGCCGGTGATGTTTCCACCCGGCTTGCCGAGGCTCTGGACGAGACCGGCGCCGACCGGATCGGACACCGCGATGAACACCACCGGAATATCCTTCGTGGCGCTGGCGACAGCCTGCGCGGAGGGAGTGGCGATGGGCACGATCACCGCCGGCTCCTCGCCCACGAACTTGCGGGCGATCTGCACGGCGGTGGCCGGATTGCCCTGCGCGGATTCGTAGACGAAGCGAATGTTCTTGCCGTCCTCGAAGCCGGCATCCTTCAGGGCTGCCTTGACGCCGTCGCGGGCGGCATCGAGCGCCGGATGCTCGACGATGGCCGTCACCGCCACCAGCGGCAGGTCATCCGCGCGGGCCACGGTGCCGCCGACAGCGGCCACCAGCGCGAAGGCAAGAGCGGCAAGGCCTGCCGGCAGAGCGGCGCGCGTGCGAGCGGCACAGGCGAGCGGCGCGAAGCCGCTATCGCCCTGAGCCGGGCCGGTGCCGGTAAGAAGCATGGAGAAAAGGGGCATGGATCACCTTGTTCAAATAAGGCCGTGCCACCTGATCCTGCAGCGTGGGGGGCGCCACCAGGGGACGCTCCCGACAGAAGAAGCATGCTTCCGAAGCCATCGAAGGCTGAACGGACACCTGCAACAGGCCTGGGCTGAATCCCGGAAACCACGGCTTCCGGTCGCTCTGGCGTCACGGACATGAGACCGGCGCCACCAAATGCGCCGGAACACCACTTGTCAATCGCCGCGTTTGGTCGCGGAATGCTGCGCCCGCCGTGGCGCGCTCTTTCGCCCCACGCGACGCCTCGGCTGTGGCCGGGCGGCCACGCCGGCCTGCCGAAAGGGTCGCCGCCACGCCATTCGTCCGCATCAGGGACAGGAGCAAACGGCGCGTCGATCCGGTGGTAACGTCGTCAGGTGTCGGATCAGGCCTTGTCGGCAGCCTTTTTCCGGGGTGCCTTTGGCTTTGCCGAGGTCGCCGCAGTCTCGCCTGCGGCAGCAGCCTTTGTGCCAGCGCTGGCGGCCTTGCTCGCGGTCGCTTTGGCAGCAGTCGTCTTGGCCGCTGGCGCTTTGACCTCAGTCGGCTTGGCCTCGGCTTCCGGCACGGCCTTTACCCTGGCCGGGGCGGCATCGGCCTTGGGCCGCGCTGCGCGCGGCTTGGGCGCCGGCTTTTCTTCCGCCATTTCAGGCACCGTTTCGCCGAGAAGCGTCACACGCTCTACCGCGAGGTGCCAGTGCTCCTGCTCGCGGCCTTCCGGGCGGCCTTCCTCGATCCAGATCGCATGCGCGACGGCGCGGATCTTGTCCTCGTCCTGAGCTTTGGTCGTCATGGCGCTTGCCTCGTCGGTCACCCTTCTCACGGCGCGGCAGGCCGGACCGTGGGTCAAGCCGCGCCGGGCTCCGGCGGCATGCACGTCAACGCCGCATTCCTCCGGAAGGCCGGTTCGACCGCCGGATACCGCCGTCGCGGCTTGCTGGGAGCCACGGGGCGTTGTCGTTCCGGCCGGTCCTGCGTGGCGATCCCGGCCGGGGCCGGGTACCACGAAAATGGCGTGTCGCCTCTGGGAGGCAACTTCTCATGACAGAGTGGGACGATTCGCGTGCCGCGCGAAGTCATCATCGCCGGCCATATGGGCGCACCGGCCGGGGTTGCGGTTCTGGGGGTATTATGTGCTACTGCTTTGCAGAAGCGATAGCGGGCGTTGCCGCAATCTGGAATGCCTCACTGCAAGGGCGAAAACGATGACAGAAAAGCCATTTATCCCCGATGTCGCGGCGCGGGCGCTGCTGCGGAGTGCCCGGCTGGGCTCGCTTGCCACGCTCGCGACCGAGGATGGCGGGCCGTTTGCGTCACTGGCTTCGGTGGCAACCCTGCCGGATGGCACGCCGCTCGTGCTGATTTCGCGTCTGGCGTTGCACACGCGCAACGCCGCTGCCGATCCGCGGGCCTCGCTTCTGGTAACGGACGGCGCGATTGCCGATCCGCTGGCCGGCGCGCGCGTCACCGTCAGCGGCCTGCTGAAGCCGGTTGCGGAGGAAACAGTGCCTCTTGCCCAACGGCGCTTTCTGGCACGTCACCCCTCGGCGGAAGGCTATTCCGCCTTCCCGGATTTCGCGTTCTGGCAGCTTGATATCGACCGCGCCCATCTCGTCGGCGGCTTTGGTCGCATCCATGCGCTGGCGCCGGCCGATATCCTGATCGACGCGGCCTTCGCCAACGTTTTCGAAGCAGGCGAGGAGGGCGCGGTGGCCCACATGAACGCCGACCATCGTGATGCACTGGAACTCTACGCCACGGTTCTGGCGGGCGCAGCGCCCGGTCCCTGGATCACCACCGGCATCGATCCCCGTGGCATCGATCTCATGACCGAGGATCGCATCGGCGCGGCAAGGGTGGATTTCCCCACCCCGGCAACCGAGCCCGGCGCACTTCGCAAAGCACTGGTCGCGCTGGCCCATCAGGCGCGCGAGCAGGCCGGCATCGCGGCCTGAGAGCGGGAGGCGGGCAGGGCGGCATTCCATCCGCCGCGTGTCCGTCAAGGCCGGCTGACGCCGCAAGGTTGAGGCTGGTCGGCAATCTTCGCGTCTGGCGGGAGATCGCGCGTCCTCCACTCGGCCCCGGCCTGCAAAAGGCCGGGGCAAGGTGCGGGATTGCCGTTTCAGCCCGCTTCCGTGCCTGCTACAGTTTGCAAAATCCGTGGAACGGCGTGCGCGGGGCGGATGGACAGCGCCACATTTCTGCTCGTCATCAATGCGGCCATAGGCGTCGCTTTTGCCCTGTGCTTCGCCGGGCTGTCGCGTCTGGCAGAGACCCGGCGCGGCCTCTGGTTCACCGCGGGCTTTCTTGCCGCGTCCGGAACCGCACTTGCCGAGATCGCGGCTCGGCTCGGCCTTGCGCCAAGGCTTGCCTCCTTCCTGTCCTACAGCCTGCTGCTGATCGCGCTTTGCCTGATCCTCGAGGGGGTGAGCCGCTATTTCCGGCGCCTCGTTCGTCCGCGCACGCTCATCGCACTGGTGGCTCTGGGACTGGTTTTCAAGCTGGCGGTTCTCGATGTCCTTGAGCGCGACGGCGCCGCCCACGCCATTGGCTACCAGCTCGCCTTTGCCGTCGTGTCGGCACTGGCGGCCGCTTCAGTCCTGTCCACGCGTCGGCGAACGGTGGCGCAGACGGCGCTCGGCTGGGTGTTCGCCGCGATCAGCGTGCAGTTTCTGCTGAAGTCGGATCTCGCCATTCGGCTGACCACCGGGTCTGCCGTGCAGTCCTACGCGGTTTCGCGCTATGCGTTCTATTCGCAGACGATCCGCGCCATCCTGTCGCTGCTCATGGGGCTCTGCCTGCTGGCGGTGGTGGGGCGCGAGGTGCTGCGCGACCAGCTGGCCCGCTCCGAGACCGATATTCTCTCCGGCCTTGCCGTGCGTCGTGCCTTCTATGAGCGCGCCGAGGCGCTGCTGGCCGGCGGCGGTTTCCACGGCGTGCTGGTGATCTGCGATCTCGATCATTTCAAGCGCGTCAACGACACCTTCGGCCATGCCGCCGGCGATGAGGTGATTGCAGCATTCGGCCGTCTGCTGGGCGCAGCGGCCGGCCCGCTGGCAATCTGCGGGCGCCTCGGCGGGGAGGAGTTCGCGGCGTTGCTGCCGGCCGTGGGCGAGGCGGAGGCGATTGCCTTCGTGCGCGATCTGCAGGCAGCCCACGCCGGCCTGCACTATCGCCTGCTGCCCGGCACCTATCAGGTGACGGCAAGCTACGGGCTGACGCTGATCAGTCGCACGGCGGCGCTGGAGGATTGCGTGCGCGCCGCCGATGGCGCCCTCTATGCCTCCAAGGCGGCCGGTCGCAATACCTTCACCATGGCTGCGCCGGCCGCCTCAGTCGCCTGATGATCGTCACGCAGGAATTATCCACCGGGCCGGCCGGGGGCGGATTCGCCCGTTAAAAGACGGCGGCATCGCGGTGTCCCTGTGCCGGGGTAATCCGGCTCACGGGAATTGCATTTCCGAAAGCGGTAGCTGGCTGCGCTCGCGGCGCGGCAAAGGTTCGCTGCCCCGTGAATTATCGTGTCGCCGGACGGCTGGTCTCTTGTGCAGCGCAGCGAGATATGAAAGTTTCGGCGGGCCTGAGGTACGCACACGGTCGCGCCACCGGTGTTCCCGGGTTTGAAATTTCTGGTCAAATCGCCCATGGAATCCCATGGTGCGGCTCGGCCTTGAGCATTTGCCGGGCAACCTTTGCGGTACGAGCCCGGCGGACTGACCGATTCCGAAGGGAGTTCCGCGTGCAAACCAGAAAGATTCGCCGCCTTCTCGTTGCCAATCGTTCGGA
>DAIPYB010000233.1:0-5248 GCA_036782955.1 Pseudoxanthobacter sp.
CAAGACCATCGGCCTGCTGCCGAACGTGCTGGCCAAGGAAGCCGCCCGCCGCGCCGGTGCGCGCGAGGCTTTTCTCATTGATCGCGATGGCAACATCACCGAAGGCGGCTCCAGCAACGTCTGGATCGTGAAGGACCGCACCCTCATTACCCGTCCGGCAACGCCGGGCATTCTCAAGGGGGTGACACGCGCGGGCGTCATCGATTCGGCCGCTGCCCTCGGCCTCGTCGTGCTGGAGCGCGCCTTTACGGTTGCCGAGGCCATGGCCGCCGATGAAGTCTTCATCACTTCCGCCACCAATGCCGTCATGCCCGTTGTCAGGATCGATGGCACCACGGTCGGCACGGGTCGCCCCGGCGCCGTCGCCGAGGCCCTGCGGCGGGAGTTCCACCGCCACGCCGAGCGCACGCCGATTTATTGATGCTCATCAACTAAAGGCCTACGATTAGGATACCGGCCTTCTCGCATTTGCGATATGGTGTGCCTCGTGACGCCGAAGCCGGGCCGGCTTTCTGCGCCTCCCAAGCGTGCCGGCCCCTCCAAATGCGAAGCAAGAAACGGCGCGGCGTTGCAGCCGGACAAAGAAAAGGAAAAATACGATGGCGGACCGCGCTCAAAACTTACAAGACACATTTCTCAATCACGTCCGCAAGCAAAAGACTCCTCTGACCGTTTTTCTTGTTAACGGTGTCAAGCTTCAGGGCGTCGTGACGTGGTTTGATAATTTCTGCGTTCTTCTGCGCCGTGATGGTCATTCGCAGCTTGTTTACAAGCACGCGATTTCCACCGTGATGCCCAACCAGCCGATTCAGCTGTTCGACCCCGCCGACGACAGCGACCGGTGAGTGCGCGCGTTCGCCGCGTGCGGGTTTGCCGTCAATTTGTCCGTGCCGAAGGCCTGACAGGCCTTGCGCCCGGCAGCAAATGAGACCACATCCGGGCACAGGAAAGCACCTGTGTCCGGATTTCTTTTTTCGGGCTGGGCCTTACTGTCGGATAGCGCTTTCGGCAGGCAATGGGGCAGGGTGCATTGTGCAGCGCAGCATTCGTCTCCGCAGGCAGCCGAACTGCTTGCCGGGTGGCGGCGACAGACCAGCAGGGACCGGAGTTTGACGAGCAAGACCTTTTCCGACACGCCGGAAGCCGGAAGCGAGCCGGCAGAACGCACGGCGGGCGTGCCGATGCCCACGGAAAAGCCGCGCACGGCGGCCGTGGTGCTGGTACCGGTATTCACCGGTGCCCGCCCGGCGGAAGGCGATCCGGTGGCGGCAATGCGCTCGCCGGAGGCCAAGCTGGAAGAGGCCGTGGGGCTGACGCAGGCTATCGATCTTGACGTGGTTGCCGCGCGCGTGGTGCGCCTGTCGGCGCTGCGGCCTGCGACCCTGTTCGGAACCGGCAAGGTGGACGAGATCGCCGGCATCGTGGAGCAGGAACACGCCGGGCTGGTGATCGTCGACCACCCGCTTTCGCCGGTGCAGCAACGCAATCTGGAGAAGGCCTGGGGCGCGAAGGTTCTCGACCGCACGGCGCTGATTCTGGAAATCTTCGGCGCGCGCGCCCGCACCCGCGAAGGCACCCTTCAGGTGGAACTGGCGCACCTCAAATGGCAGAAAAGCCGTCTGGTGCGCACATGGACCCATCTTGAGCGCCAGCGCGGCGGCGTCGGCTTCCTCGGCGGCCCCGGCGAAACCCAGATCGAGGCGGACCGCCGCCAGATTCAGGACCGCATCGGGCGCATCGAGCGCGAGTTGGAGGAGGTGAAGCGCACCCGCGGGCTGCACCGCGCCAACCGGCGCAAGGTGCCGCACCCGACGGTGGCGCTGGTCGGCTACACCAACGCCGGTAAGTCGACGCTGTTCAACCGGCTGACCGACGCCAACGTGCTGTCGCAGGATCTGCTGTTCGCCACGCTCGATCCCACGTTGCGGCGCATCCGTCTGCCCCATGGTGGCGAGGCCATCCTGTCGGACACCGTGGGATTCATTTCGGAACTGCCGACCCATCTCGTCGCTGCGTTCCGTGCCACGCTGGAAGAGGTGGTTGCCGCCGACCTCATCCTGCATGTCCGCGACATCTCGCATCCCGATACCGAGGCACAGGCCGCCGACGTTCTGAAGACGCTCGACCTTCTCGGCGTGGAGGCCCGCGACGGCCGCCGTGTCATTGAGGTGTGGAACAAAGTCGATCTCGTGGACCCGGAACGCCGCGCGAAGCTGGCTTCCGAGACAGGGCAGGCGGCCGTGGCGGTTTCAGCTCTGACCGGGGAGGGTGCGGATGCCCTGCTCGCCCGCGTCGAGGCGTCACTCTCCACCGGCCGGGCAACCCGTCACCTGACCGTGCCGGTGGAAGATGGCGAGCTTCTCGCCTGGCTGCATCGCTCGGTGGAGGTCATCGACCGGCGGGACACCACGGACGGCGTTGAACTGACGGTGCGCATTCCCCAGCGGCAGGCGGATCTGTTCCGCAACCGCGCTGGCCGCTATCTGACGGACTGAAGCCAATGCCGGCGCAATTCGACCTGAGACAGGAACGCCCGGGCGACGAGGCTGCCATCGCGAGCCTCACGCAGGCCGCGTTCGAGGGGCATCCCTACAGCCACGGCACGGAGGCCGCCATCGTCGGTGCCTTGCGGGCTGAAGGCGCGCTTGCCGTCAGCCTCGTGGCAGAGGCGGGCGGGGCGGCGGTCGGCCATATCGCCATTTCGGCTGCCACCGTGGGGCTGGACGCTGCCGGGTGGTTCCTGCTGGGGCCGGTCTCCGTCAGCCCGCCTTTCCAGCGCCGGGGCATCGGCAAGGCGCTGATCGCCGCCGGTCTGGAGCAACTGCGCGCACAGCCCGGTTCTCTGGGCTGCGTGCTGGTCGGCGACCCGGAATATTATACACGGCTCGGTTTCGCCCCGGTGGCCGGGCTCGATTATCCCGGGGTGCCGTCCGTGTTCGTGCTGGCAATCCGGTTCACCGACCGACCGCCGCAGGGTGCGATAACGGCACACCCCGCCTTCGCCATCGAGGGCTAACGAGGGGGCTCGTCAGCGGGCTTTGGCGGCCTGCCACAAAGCCTCCATTTCATCGAGGCTGGCATCGGAAGGCGTGCATCCGGCTTCGGCCAGCCGGCGCTCGATGAAGCCAAACCGGGCGCGGAACTTCTCGTTGGTGCGGCGCAGGGCGGCATCCGGGTCAGTTCCGATGTGGCGGGCGATGTTGGCAAGACCGAACAGCACGTCGCCCAGTTCGCCGACGGCGGCATCGCTGTCGCCTGAAACGATCTCAGCCTCCAGTTCGTCCAGTTCCTCGCGCACCTTGGCCAGAACCTGCCTGGCATCCGGCCAGTCGAAGCCGACGGCGGCAGCCTTGTCCTGCAGCTTCACCGCGGTCGCCAGTGGCGGCAGTGATCCGGGAATGCCGGCCAGAACGCCGTTGTGCTCCGGCTCCAGCCCGGCGGCCGCCCGCCGCGCTGCGCGGTCCGCCTTTTCCTGTGCCTTGATCTCAGCCCACTGTTCCTGCGCGATATCGGCGCCGCTGACGCGATCGGGGCCGAAAACATGAGGATGGCGGCGGATCATCTTCGCCGTGATCGCGGCAACGACGTCGGGAAAGGCAAAGAGGCCGGTTTCCTGTGCCATCTGCGCGTGGAAAACCACCTGCAGTAACAGGTCTCCCAGTTCCTCGCACAGGTCGTCCATGTCACCGCGCTGAATGGCGTCGGCAACCTCGCTGGCCTCTTCGATGGTGTAGGGCGCGATGGTGGCGAACGACTGCTGAATATCCCACGGGCAGCCATCCTGCGGATCGCGCAGCCGTGCCATGATGGCCAGAAGCGAGGCGATATCGCGGCCCGCAACCGGCTCTCCCGGCTTGTCTTCCGGCAGGGCGTGTGAGGCGGCGGAAACGGTCATTGTCGGCATTCCTCGGGTCGGTATTGCCTGAGCCGGGTCTGCAAGGGGCGGGCAGGTGCCTCACCCGGCAGCCTGCCGCCATTCCGGCAGCGGGAAAAGCCGGTCGTAGGCCCAGTTAAAAATGAAGGCATAACCCATATAAAACGCCGCGACGGCGATATCCATGGTGAAAGCCTCCACGATGCCGACACCGAGATACCAGGCCAGAAACGGCAGCAGGATCGAAAGAAGGCCGATCTCGAACACGATGGCGTGGCCGATGCGCAGGCCGAGCGACTTTCGCGTGTCGCCCGTGCGCCAGCGCAGGACAAGATCGAACAGCAGATTGAAAATGTAGTTCCATGCCGTCGCGATGGCGGCGCTGACAATGCCGATGATGCCCATGTGGAACAGCGGCAGGCCGAACAGGAAGCCGCCGAGCGGCGTGATCACCACGAGGCCGATGGCCTCGAAGCTGAGAGCGTGGCGAATGCGATCGGCTGTGGTGCGCATGATGGGATGTCCCGTTGCTGTATCGTGGCTGGTCGTCCCGGCGCATTTATCCCGACTGTGCGGGCGAGGTCGTCCTCGAAGGCAATGGTGCCTCTCTTAATGGACAGTGGCTCGCAGGGCAATGGAAACCGTTCGCCTGCGATCAATCGGGTGGTCGCATAATGCGAATTATGGAATTTATTTTTCCATCCCGCAGGCAGGGCGACTTGGCTGCCTGTGCCCTATAAAGCCATGAAACCATGGCAAAATGGCGGTCTGCAAAATGGCGGTCTGTTTGAATATGGCAGCCGCCCGCTTAGTCCGCGTGATGCACCACATCCGGCCGCAGCAGGCCCGCCTTGTAGAGCGTGCCGGCTATGGCGGCGCCGACCAGCGGGCCGATGACGAACAGCCAGACCTGATTGAAGGCCAGCGGATCACGCGCAAGGCCGACCAGCGCCGGTCCGAATGAGCGGGCCGGATTGATTGACACATCGGTCAGGTTCAGCCCCGCGATGTGCAGCACCGCCAGTGCGCAACCAAGGGCGATGATGGCGGCGCCGCTGAGATGGGTTGCGCTGTGGCCCGCGGTCGCTCCGAGATAGCAGGCAAGAAACAGGAACGAGCCGATGACCTCGAAGGCGAAGGTCGCCGCCATGTCGGTGCCGCCGCTGAGTGCGTGGCCGAAATCGTTCTGGCCGAGATCGCCGTTCCAGCCGCCGGCCTGCCCGGAGAGCATGGCCGCCAGCACGGCGGCGGCGGCTATGCCACCTATGAACTGCCCGGTGGCATAGCGCGCGAAGGTGGTGGGGCCGATGCGGCCGGCGACCAGCAGGCCGAAGCTGACGGCCGGGTTGCAGTGCGCGCCGGAAATGGGACCGA
>DAIPYB010000234.1:0-5216 GCA_036782955.1 Pseudoxanthobacter sp.
GAAACACGGGTCTCGCCGCGCACGCGAAAGCCCACGGTGCGGCCAACCGGCTCGCCGAGGCTG
The DNA here is from genome assembly GCA_036782955.1 of Pseudoxanthobacter sp. Lineage (GTDB taxonomy): Bacteria > Pseudomonadota > Alphaproteobacteria > Rhizobiales > Segnochrobactraceae > Pseudoxanthobacter. The sequence goes on from DAIPYB010000234.1 coordinate 64, forward strand.
GCGGCCATGCGGGCAGCGGCTGCGCGCGCGGCAAGGCGGCGCGGCTCCAGCACGATCAGCCGGCCATCGCCGCGCCAGCCGGCAGAAAGCAGCGCCAGCGGCACCCGCGTGGTCTTGCCGGCACCGGGTGGCGCCACAAGAACCGCGGCGCCCGGGCCGGCGAGCGCCTCCCGCAGCGCCGGCAGCGCGGCTTCGACCGGCAACGCGTTATCCGTTTCCGCCATGGTTCAGACGAACAGTTCGCCGTCCTGCACCACCACCGCATCGCCACCGATGCGGGCGCGGGCAAGGCGGCCGGCAGCGATCTCCACCTCAAGGCGGATGCGCGAGGGACGACCCATTTCCAGCCCCTGCTCGACGATCACCACGCTGACGCCCTCCACCGGGCGGTCGAAGCCGTGCACGACGCCGGCAAATGCCGAAACCGCCGATCCCGTCGCCGGGTCTTCGACGAAGCCGAGTTCCGGCGCGAACATGCGGGCGTGGAAGTCCACGTCGGCGCCCACGCTTTCGCGGCAATAGAGGAATGCCGCATCGGCGGCCTGCCCGAACGCGGCCTGCCAGTGCCGCGCGTCCGCCCGCGCCCGGCCGGCCGCCTCCAGCCCCTTCACCGGCACGAACACATAGGGCACCCCGGCCGTGAATGCCGAGGGAACATGATTTTCAAAGCCGATCTCGTGCACCGAAAGCCCCAGCGCAGCGGCAATGAGCGCCCGATCGGCGCGATAGGGCAATGGCTCCACCGCGCGCGGCACGTCAAACGCGGCATGACCGCTGCGCGGCCCGGAAAGGCGCACCCCGCAACGCACCGCGCCGACCTGCTCCTCCAGCACGATCAGCGCCTCCTGCCCGGCCGCATCCGCGCCGAACCGGTCCAGCGCCGCCAGCACGGCCGCGCCCACCGTGGGATGGCCGGCAAAGGGCAATTCGCGGGCAGGCGTGAAAATGCGCGCGTGCGCCGTATGGCCCTGCGTGCGCGGCGGGCAGAGGAAGATCGTCTCCGACAGGTTGAAGCCGCGCGCAATGGCCTGCATGGCCGCCTCGTCCAGCCCGTCGCAATCGCGCACGACCGCCAGTCCGTTGCCGGACAGCGGGCTGTTGGTGAACACATCGAGGACGGCAAAACGACGCGACATCGGCTCTCTCCGGCAACGGAACACGGCCGGTAACGCACCGTCCCCCAAACAGAACGGACCGACCGCCTCAGGCGGGCAGCAGCACCGGCAACACCGCGCGGTTATAGGGCGGAATCGCCAGCCCGTCTCCATCGCCCACGCGGCGCAGCGCCACCACAGCCTCGATTTCCGGCCGCGGATCGGCGGCGATGAAGGCCCGTGCCTGCGCGACCAGCGCATCGGCCGTCTCCGTGAACCGCAGTTCCGCGATCAGGCCAAGGAACGGCCCGTCGCGCACCACCACGAACGAATCCGGCCCCTCCGGCGGCGTCAGCCCGGTTTCCTCGGCGCACTCCCGGATCACCGAGCCGGCAATGTCCACCAGCCCGCCGGCGCGCACGTCGCTGTCGTCGGGGGTGCCGCCGACGCACTTGACTGCGCCCGGCTGGGCGGTCCAGCCGCTCATGCGGCCCACGAGCAGCGCACCGTCGGACGACATCACCGCCGCCGCACCGAACAGGTTGAACAGGCCGCTGTCCACCTGCGGCCATTCCAGCATGGCCAGCAGCGCGGCGAAGCGGATGCGGCGGGCGCGGGCGCGCAGCACGTCGCCATCGATCACCACGTCCTCGAAAGCCAGCACCGGCCCGTTGAACAGATCGGGATTGGCGGCGACGCGTGCATCCCAGTGCGCGGCAATGGCCTCGCCGTGGCGGCGGACGAAATCGGGCTCGCCTTCGGCAAGGCGGATTTCGGTGCGCCGGACGCGCCCCAGAACCTGCGGCCCCGCTCCGGCGGCGGCCGCGTGGCTGCGAAGCCGTTGCACCGGCCCCGCACCGGCGGAAGTGTTCATGGCAATGCCCTTTCAGCGGCAACCCCGGCCTCGCCGGCCGGGACCCGGCCCGGCGGACCGATCTCTAGACCATTTCACCGGGACCGGCAAAATGGCGCCGGCGCGCCTCTGTAGTTGCCCGGATTGAAACCGCGCCGCCGATGACCGACATCCCGGTCAAAACCAGCCTGACTTCACGGGAGAGACGCGTGACCGAGACCACCGCCACGAAGGCCGAGACAGCCCCGGTCACCCCTGCCGCCGATCCCACCCGCGACAACAGCCCGCAGATGGCCTCGTCCTCCTACCGCCTGCCGGCACTCGATCAGGATTTCCTGCTGGGTGACAGCATGCGCGGCGTGCGCTTCATGCTGGAATACGCCAAGGCGGAGGAGGCGCTGCGCAATGCGCGGGTGCGCTCCACGCTGGTGGTGTTCGGCAGCGCGCGGGTGCGGCCCGAAAACGGCAACAGCCGCCATGCGGAATGGTATGAGCAGGCCCGCCTGTTCGGCCGCATCGCCTCGCTGCGCGGGGGGGCGCTGGCGCCGGTCAACGGCTGGCGGGACAACGTTATCGCCACCGGCGGCGGACCCGGCATCATGGAAGCCGCCAACCGCGGCGCGCGCGAGGTGGGGGCGCCGACCATCGGCTTCAACATCTCGCTGCCGCGCGAGCAGCAGCCCAACCCCTATCAGTCGCCGGACCTGACGTTCCGCTTCCACTACTTCGCCATGCGCAAGATGCATCTGGCGATGCGGGCGAACGCACTGGTGGCTTTTCCGGGCGGGTTCGGCACGCTGGACGAACTGTTCGAGGTCCTGACCCTGCGGCAGACCCATAAGTCCCCGCCGATCCCGATCATGCTGTTCGACCGGGCCTACTGGACCGGCCTCATCAATTTCGACCGCTTCGTGGAAGAAGGCATGGCGGACGCGGCCGACCTGCAACTGTTCGACTTCGCCGACGACGCGGACGGGCTGTGGCACAGCCTCGTCGCCCGCGGCATCTGCGATATCGCCCGCTGAATCACCGATCGGGCAGTGGAATGAATTCGTCGCGGTCGTCCGGCGGCAGGTTGAACGGGCCGTTGCCCCAGTCGGCCGCCCGCCAGTCCGCCTTGGCGGCCTCGATACGCTCGCGCGAGGAAGCGACGAAATTCCACCAAACATAGCGCGGGCCGGAGAGCGTGGCCCCGCCCAGCACCATCAGCCGCGCCCCGGCCGCGCCGGCCGCAACCGTAATGCGGTCGCCGGGGCGGAACACCAGAAGCTGACCGGCGGAAAATGCCTCGCCGGCAACGTGGATGTCGCCTTCAACCACATAGAGGCCCCGGTCCTCGTGATCGTCGGGCAGCGGAAAGCGCGCGCCCGGCGACAGGGCAACATCGAGATAGAATGCCTCCGAGAACAGCGTTGCCGGCGCCTGCTCGCCATAGGCATGCCCGAGAATGAGCCGGGCGCGAACACCCTCCGCTGCCAGTTCCGGCAGGCTGTCGCGGTCATGGTGCTCGAAGAGCGGGTCCATATCCTAGCGCTCTTCCGGCAGGGCGATCCACGTCTGGATGCCGAACAGGCCGTGCGTGCCGCCACGCCCGGTTGCCGTGGTGCGCTCGGAGTGGGTGATGCCACGCCCCGCCACCATCCAGTTGAGCGCGCCCGGCAGGATGACCTGACTGGTGCCAAGGCTGTCGCGGTGATGAAGATCGCCGCGGTAGAGATAGGTAACCGTGCCGAGGCCGATGTGGGGATGCGGGCGCACGTCGATGCCCTGTCCGGTCAGGAATTCCGCCGGCCCCATCTGGTCGAAGAAGATGAACGGGCCGACCATCTGCCGGCGGGCGGAGGGCAGCGCACGGCGCACCTCGAAACCGCCGAGATCGCGAGCGCGGGGAACAATCAGCGTCTCCACGGCTCCGGGGCCGCTTTCCTGCGGCGCACCCGGCACAAGGGCGGGATTCCAGCTCATGGCGTAGCCTCCTCGGGCAGCGGACGGATCATCGCCGTCTCCTTACGAGCTGGGACTATCGCAGCCGGAACGGGCGTCCGCCACAGGCCACCGGGCGACACACCGTTGCCGGCCCGGCGACGCCCGTACCGCACCCGATCAATTCTAATTGTGTCGCGCACCGCAGACGCAAAATCCTGCCTAGTGTTCGCCGCTGCAAGAATCCTGCCGGACGAACGGCCGATGCCAGTCGCGGGTATCGGCAGAAGCTGTGCACTAACAATCGCAGGGCCTGAACGCCACCGTCACACGAAATGTAAGCCGATGACAGGCTACAGAGCCAAGATATCCACCATCTAAATTTGTCAATTATCTATATAATTTTTGTATAAATTTCATAACCATTAAAAACTATTATGTTTTAAATATTAATCACAAATTAACCATAAAGTTTAACTGAACACGAACATAGGTGCAACAGAACGATCCCTTTGACGTTTACTGCCAATGGCTAGCAGGGTATTTGTTGACAGCTTTTCTCAACCATATTATCGCCAAATCCCAGTGTAAGACTGAAATTCAAGCTATCACCTACCGGTTGTGTGAGCCTGAAATTGATTGGGAGTCGTCCGTGATCGCGGATAGGGCCAGAGAATCGCTTGCCCGGCTGGCGGCCGTGCCTGCGCTGGGAGGCGTGCTGCTGCTGGGCGGCTGCGCCGGCGGTGCCATGACCAGTTCCGAGCCGGTCTCCCTGCCGCCCTATGCTGCGCGCGTCACGACCATGCCGCCGGCGCCGCCCGTGGTCGGTGTTCTGGAGCAGCGTTCGGGCCGCACGGTCACGCAGCAGATCGTGCTGCGAACCGCACCGTCCGTCAGCGGCCAGAACCGCATCGAGGTTACGGCCCGGCCCGGCAAGCCCATGCCGATCGATCCCGTCGCGCTCAACGCCCAGCTCGCCGCTGCGGCGCCCATGGCCTTGCGGCCTTCGGGCCGCGCGGTCAGCAACGCCTATGGGCCGTTTGGCTATGCCGCCGGCCGGCGCGGCGGCATCGGCTGCATCTATGCCTGGCAGAGCCTGCCCGTCACCGGCGGCGGCCTTGGCGGCCAGACGCTGGATATCCGGGTCCGCATCTGCGCGCCGGGTGCAAGCGAGTCCCGCCTCGTGGCGATGGCTGCCGCCATATCGGTTTCCGGCGCCCCGGGGGCAACCTATGGCGTGCCGGCAGCAGGCGGGGCCTACGGCGTTCCGGCCTATGGCACGC
>DAIPYB010000235.1:0-5177 GCA_036782955.1 Pseudoxanthobacter sp.
CCGGTTGCGGGCAGACGGGACCGCCCGCAACAATGTCTTCAGGAATAGCGAACGCTGTCCCCGGCCTGCCGATGGGGCCGGCCGGGGTGTTGTTCCACCAAAAGCAGCCTTGACCGGCCGCGCCTTACCTGGCTGCCGCTTATTTGGCGGCGGCTTCGGCGAAGGCCGGGTCGATCACGCTTTCCGGCGTGATGTCGCTCTTGACCAGCTTGGCCTGCTTGGCGGCCTTCAGCACATCGCCGAAGGTCTTCTTGCTGAAGTCGCCCTTGAAGGCGGCAGCGGCCTCGCCAACGGAATAGTACTGCACGCCGTCGAACGCGGTCTCCAGCTCTTCCGGCTTGGCACCCACCGCCTCGGCGATGATCGCGCGGTCCTCGGCGGTGTGGGCCTTGTAGTCTGCCAGCGCCGCGTCCCACGCCTTCAGCATGGCCACGACCTGCCCCGGCTTCTCCTTCAGAACCTCGTCGCGCACGATGAGCACGTCTGAGACGAGGCCCGGGTCGACACCGGCGGTGAAGAGCAGGCTGACATTGGGATCCTGCGCCCGGGCGGTGGAGATATAGGGCTCGTAGGTGACGGCCACCGGCACCCGGCCGGCGATCAGCGCCGTTCCGGCATCGGCAGCCGGCATCGGAACACGAACGATGTCGTCGATCGTCATGCCGTTGCTGCTCAGCGCGTAGTTCAGCAGGATGTCGCTGGTGGTGCCTTCCTCGAAGGCCACTTCCTTGCCCTTCAGGTCGGCGATGGACTTGATGTCCTTGCCCGCCAGAATGGCGTCGGCAGCGAGGCTGAAGTCGAGCAGCATCACGATCTTCACCGGCAGGCCGGCCTGCACCATGCCCATGGCGGTGTGGGTGGCAATGGTGGCGGCGTCGAGTTGGCCGCTGGCCAGCGCCGCGTTCAGATCCTTGTCCTCGGTGAAGTTGACGATCTCGACGTCCTTCAGGCCTTCCTTGGCAAACAGATCCTTCTTGGCCGCGACGTGCCACAGGCCATAGCCGAGCCAAGGCTCGATGCCGAGCTTGAAGGGGCCGGCCTCGGGCTTGGAGGGCAGCGATTCCTGTGCCTGAGCAAGCGGAGCGGACAGCATGGTGCCGGCGGCGAGTGCGCCGAGCATGGCAAACAGGCAGGCGCGGCGGGAGATCATGGTGCGGAACATGGGAACCCCTTCGTCTGGAAAACGCAGCCGGTGTGAACGACCGTGCTGAGCTGGTGTGATTACGACACGATCTGGCGCGTGTCTTTAGTGATCATTTGTGATCAAATATATGTATAGGTTTATTGCCCTGCGGGCGCAATATTCCTTCTTAGGTCACGCCCCGGAACCTGCCGGATCGATGCTGCGGAAAAAGCCGGTCATGAGGTCTTCGCCGCTTTCCGGCGGCGAACCGGCCATCATGGCCATGGAGAAGCCGATCAGGGAGGAAACCGGGTTATGCCCGCCCTCGGTCGCCCTGAGGTTCATCACCAGCGTGGGACAGAGGAAAAGTGCCAGGCGGATTACGCGCTCCCAGTCCTCCGGCAGCAGCCGGCGCCGGGCGAGCAGCGCCAGCAGCGGTTTCCATATCTCCCGCGCCTTGACGTCCAGCAGTTGCCTTCGCAAAGGCGTCGGCCGCCAGTCGGTTTCCACCGCCAGCGTGTCGCCGCGCAGCGTCGCGGTCGCGCGGAAGCGTGCAGCCGCGACAGCCGGCTCATAGAGCCACACCGGATGCGCCAGACAATTGTGGAACGTCGCCTTCACCTCGGCCAGCAGCGCCGGCACGTTCTCGCCGGCAAAGGCCGGATCGAAGAAGGTCAGGCGGGCGCCGCCATCCGTTTCGGAATACCAGACATTGGCGTTGTGGGCGTCGCCATGGGCCACCACGCCGCCGGCATCGGCAAGGCGCGGTGGCGCGAGGCGATGGATGGCGCTGGCGAAAAGATCGCCAAGCGTCTCGCTGTAGAGCGTCCCGTTGATGCGCCACCTCAGGTGGGAGAGCTGGTCCCACGACAGCGTGAGACCGGGGAACGCGAACGTCTGGCCGAGATAGAACCGCGCCAGCCGGCCCCCGGGCGGATGGCCGGTGGCGGGATCGACCATCCGCTCCCAGAACAGGCGATGGATCGGTTCGGCGGAGACCGCCTCGGGTGTCACCGCATGCAGGCTCAGGCCGAAAACCGCCATGATGTGCCGGCCGAGTTCGGCTTCCGCCGCAACCGCGCGCGCTTCGGCTTCCGGGTCGGGCATATCGTCCAGCCGGCGCAGCACATCGGAAAAACGCGGATCGGAGCGGCGCCGATAGACCAGAATCTGTTCGCCGGGCAATGTCGATTTCCACACCGGCAGATCCACCGGCAATCCGGCCCGGGCCAGAATATCGGCGCGATAATATTCGCCCGACATGTCCGCCTCGCCTTCCTCCTGATGGAACTTGAAGAAGAAATCCTCGTCGCCGGCGGAAAAGAACCCGTTCAGGGAATTGAGGCTGTACTGGTCGCGATTGAGCGCGATGTCTTCCGCCACGATGGAGAACAGCGCCGAGAGCAGCGCACCGATCATCTGCGTTGCGGCGGCCTCGTCGGTGCGCGCCAGTTCGCGGATCAGCGCGGTGCGGCTCTGGCCGGCGGCGCCGGCTGGTGTCGCGGCGTTCATGATGCCACCCCTTCCGGGCGCAGAATGGCCTTGAGCCCGCTTGCCGTGCCGGAAATCATCCGCGCATAGGCCTCAGGCGCCGCCGACAGCGGATATTCACGGTCGATCCAGCCGATCAGCGTCTCGGCATGCCGGGCGGCAAGGCCGATGGCCTCCTTAAGATCGGCGGTATCGAAGGCATGGCTGCCCAGCACCGCCATTTCCTTTTCCACCAGCAGGTTGGGGTCCAGATCGATCCGGCCATGGCCGATGCCCACCAGAACCAGCGTTCCGCCGCCCGACAGGGCACGGACGAGATGGCCGATCAGCGCCGGGCTGCCAGTGGCATCAATGGCATGGGCAATGCCGGAAAGCGTGCCCTCATCGGTCTCGACCACCTGTGCGCCGGTGGCGCCTGCCACCAATGCGGCCCGGGTCCCGTTGCGGTCGGCCACCAGCAGCGGCCCGTCATGGCCATGCGACAGCAACAGCGCACACAGGGCGCCGATGATGCCGCATCCCGTGACCAGCACCGGCCGCCCCGGCGGCGGCGAGAGCCGGCGCACGGCATGCAGCGCCACCGCCATCGGCTCGCTCATGGCCGCCACGCGCGGATCCGTGCCGGCAACGGCTGGAAAGACCAGCCGCTCCGGCAGCACGACATGGCTGGCGAAGCCGCCATCGCAGGCCTCGCCGACGAAGCCGAGACGGGCACAGATATTGTGCCGGCCAGCCCGGCAGGCCGCGCATTCGCCGCAGTAGAAACGGGAATCGGCAACCGCCAGATCGCCCGGGCGGACGCTGCCGACCCCCTCGCCCACCGCCGTCACCGTGCCGCAGAACTCATGTCCCGCGACACGCGGCGGCCCTGCCAGCCACTGGCCGGTGAGGTAATTGTGGATGTCCGAGCCGCAGATGCCGGCGGCGCCGACCGCCAGCAGCACCTGCCCCGGCCCCGGCTGTGCGGGGGCGGGCACGTCCTCCACGGCCAGCGTCTTTACGGCGAGAAGCCTGACGGCCTGCATGGCGGTTTCCTCAACCCTTCAGATAGGGCGTGCGCATGTCGGACACGGCGTTGTAATGCGAGGAAAAGCCCTCGTACTGCGCCAGCGTGCGGGCATGGCGGGCAAATTCCGGATAGGCGCCCGCGGTGACATAGCCGATGGAGGCGCGCTTGCAGAAATCCGTCACCGACAACGGGCCGTAGGTGCGCGCTCCCCGGCTGGTGGGCAGGACGGCATTGGGGCCAAGGCCGAAATTGGCGATGGAACAGGGTGTGTAAAGTCCCATCAAAATCTCGGAAGCCTCGGTGATATGACCGAGGTGGCTGAAGGGATCGGTGGAGAGAATCTCCAGATGCTCCGGCGCGTAATCGTTGACGAAGCGGTAGCTCTCCTCGATCGACGGCGTCAGGACGATGCCGCCGCTGCGACCGGTAAGAACCGCCCTTGAGAAGCCGATGCGCTGCTCGGTCATGGCCGCCCAGTGCTGCGGCAGCGCGGCGAGCGCCTCCTCTGCCACGCGGCGGCTGTGGGTGACGAGATAGGCCGACGAATCCGGGCCGTGCTCGGCCTCGATCAGCAGATCCAGCGCGGCAAGGCCGCCATGCACGGTGTCGTCAGCCATGATGACGGCTTCCGACGGGCCCGCCGGCAGGCCGGGATCGATGACGCCGGCCAGCACCCGCTTGGCGGCGACCACCCACGGGCTGCCGGGACCGACGATCTTCAGAGCCGGCCGCACGGTCTCGGTGCCGAAGGCAACGGCGGCCACGGCCTGCGCGCCGCCGCACTTGTAAACCGTCTCGACGCCGGCGATGCGCGCGGCAACGAGGGTCGCGGCATCCACCGAACCATCGGGCGTGGGCGGGGTCACGATTGCGAGTTCAGGCACGCCGGCCACGACGGCGGGCACAGCCGTCATCATCGTCACGGAGGGGAAGGCGCCCTTGCCGCGCGGAATATAAAGCGCGACCGAGCGGATGGGCGTGAAGCGATCGCCGGCAAAGCCGCCGGGCCGGATCTCCTTCAGCCACATCGGCTCCGGCTTCTGCTCCTCGTGGAAGACGCGGATATTTTCCACGCCGAAGCGGATCGCCTCGACGAGGTCGTCATCCACCGCCCGGAACGCGGCCTCGAACTCGGCCTCGCTCACCTTCAGCCCGCCGGGCTTCACATCCGACTTGTCGAAATCGCGGGCAAAGCGCAGCAGCGCCGCATCGCCCTCGGTGCGCACCGCCTCGATGATCGGCTGCACGCGCTCGATGAAGACGGAGAGATCGCTCTCGGAGCGCTTCAGCAGCGCCGCGCGCGCGGTTTCGTCAAGGAGCGAAAGGTCGTGAAAGGAAACGTCGGACATAGTGCGTCCTCTGCAGGATCGGGGAGAAAAGAAAAATCAGAGCGCGGCCAGATAGCCGCCGTCGACGGCGAGGCACTGGCCAGTGATGTAGGCGGAAGCGTCGCTCGCCAGAAACACCGCCGCGCCAGCAAGATCGTCCAGCGCGCCGAAGCGGCCCTGCGGAATACGCGCCACCATCGCCTGCTGCCAGTCATCGCTGCGATAG
>DAIPYB010000236.1:0-5172 GCA_036782955.1 Pseudoxanthobacter sp.
GCGCTCCGGCAAGATCCTGCGCGGCGCCATCCGTCAGCTCGCGGACGGCGACCCGCTGCGCGTGCCCGCAACCATCGACGATCCGGCGGTGCTGGGTGAGATCGAGGATGCGCTGCAGCACCGCGGCCTGCTCGACCGCCTTGCGGCACCGGTCAGCGAGGGCTGAGGCTCAGGACAAACCAAGCGGGCCGGTCCCTGTGGGGCCGACCCGTCGTCATGCGGGCGGCAGGTTCAGTTCAGCGTCGGCCGGGCATCCGGCAGATCCAGCGAGAAAGCCGGTATCGCCACGTCGAAAGCGCCGCCATCCGGCGTTTCCATGCGATAGGTGCCGACCATGATGCCCGAAGGCGTGGAGAGCGGGCAGCCGGAGGTGTAGCTGTAGCTTGCACCCGGCTCCAGCACCGGCTCCTCCCCCACCACCCCGGCTCCACGCACTTCCTGTACGCGGCCAAGGGCATCGGTGATGATCCAGTGCCGGGCGCGCAACTGCACTGTGCTGTCGCCGAGATTGGCGATCTCCACCTGATAGGCCCAGAACCAGCGGCCGTTGTCGGGCTCCGATTCATCCGGCAGATAGCGCGGTTCGACAGTGACGCGAATGTCGCGGGTGAGCGCACGATACATGGCGCGGACCTTTCTCCCCGGGGCCGTGCGCGCCATCCGCGTTCCGCCCGGAAAGCACCGCACCCCGTCTCTTGCGGATGTCCCGCTCCCGCCACGGGGCGGGGCAGCCTCCGCCGCCCTGTTTAAACGGCTTTGGCCGCGGGGGGAATTGGCCGTGTTGCCCCGTCAGACGACGCGCGTCAGCAGCGCCGTGCCGGCGAGCCGCACCTGATTGCGACCGCCGTTCTTGGCAAGATAGAGAGCCGCGTCCGCGGCCTGCAGCAACAGGGCCGGATAGTCGTCCATCGGACGCACGCTGGCGACACCTATGGACACCGAGCACGCGCCGAGCGCTTCGTCCGATACCCCTGCCACCGCAGAGCGGATGGTCTCCGCCACCCGCATTGCGCCCTCCGGCCCGGTGCCCGGCAGCAGGACCGCGAACTCCTCCCCGCCATAGCGGGCAGCGACATCGCCCGGCCGGCGGATCGAACGGCTGACGACATCGGCAATCTTCTGCAGGCGCTCGTCGCCCGCCACATGGCCGTGACGATCGTTGAAGTCCTTGAAGCGATCGACATCGATCATCAGTAGCGCCAGCGGAGACCCGTCGCGGCGCGAGCGGCGCCATTCGTGGCCGAATGCGATGTCGAAATAGCGCCTGTTGGCAAGACCCGTCAGGCCATCGGTGTTGGCAACCGCCGCCAGTTCGGCATTGGCCGCCTCCAGCGCGCGTGCCGTTCGGGCAAGACGCCGGGCGGAGGAGGACGCCCGATGCAGCACCACGCCGGTGACGCAGGCCAGCACGACGCCGAACACCGCCATGGCCGGCAGTACCGTCGACAGCAGCAGCGAGCCCGGCGCCGCCGGCGACCACGCCACCGCAAGCGCCGGCGCACCAGGCGGCACCGGCAATGCCATGGAAGCCTTGCCGAGGGTCGCAACCCGGTCGGCCGGCACCACCTCAAGATGCTTCATCAGGCTCGTGGAGGCAGCCGCATCGACCAGCCGGCCGAATGCCTGGCTCGTCAGGAACACTGCGCAGCAATCGCCGCCGGCGCCAGCCTCGCCCCCGATCGCCATCGAGGCCAGCAGGAAAGCCCTGTCGTCGATCAGCACATAGCCGGAAACCGGCCGACCCGGCCCTTCCCGGCGCGCCTCCTGCACCAGTGCGGCACCGCCGGCGGCAAGAAGAACCGCCGCGTCGACCGCAATGTCGTCGCCTGTCAGGAAGGATACGGTCTCGCCGGCACGGTCCTGCACCAGAATGGACGACAGGCCGAGACCGAGCGTGTTGCGAAATTCCGGCACGGTGCCGATCTGCGGCTTTTCCTGCCGCAGCACAGCCTGCACCTCGGGATCCGCCGTCATGACTTCCAGGACGGACGCCGCCCGCCAGCCGGCATCGCCAAGACTGGCAGCGAGAGAGAGCCGGGACTGTTCAAGCGTGACGGCATTCTGCCGAGCACCGACGAAAACGACCAGCCCGATGGCGGCGAGGAACATCAGCCCCATCAGCGCGCCGATCAGCGGCATCATGACCCGCGCGAAATGTCTGGCCGCGCGCACGTCGCTCTGCGACGGCGCCGTGGCTTCGCGCTTTCTGCCGAAAGGGGGCCACAACCTGTGGATGGCGTGCCGGGGACGCGGACGCACGCCCAGAGCAGCCGCGCTCATGGCACGGCCCCGGGGGCGGGAAAGCACCGCTGCCCCGCGCCGTGGCGGCGGGCCAGGATACCTTGCAATTGCAGTCTCGGTTTCGAGGCCGGCATCCGGTCATCCGCCAGCGGCGCATTGTGCCCGGACGATCCGCCCTGCGCCGGCAGCGGTCCGTGTCATCGTTGACGGCGGCTGCCTGCCGGCACACCGCCTTTTACGCGCGGACTCAAGGCCGTGTCCCGGACAGGCGACGGCCGATGGTCGTCGTTGCCCGCCTCCCCGGCCTTTTCCACTACAACCGAAGCTGATGGAAAGTGCCGGAGGCGTCAATATCGAAACCGTGCCGGTGACGGCCCCAAACCGTTACTTTTTGGCTTTATTCTATCGCCGGTATAAGAGCGACAAAACAGGACCGGATCAGGCAGCGGCGAGGCTGGCGAGCAGTTCGTCCGACAGCTCAAAGTTGCTGAAGACGTTCTGAACGTCATCATCGTCTTCAAGCTGGTTCATGAGCTTCAGAAGGGTCGCGCCCTTGTCGTCATCGACCGGCACGAGGTTCTGCGGCTTCCAGATGATCTTCACGCCCTCGGGTTCGCCCAGCGTGGCGGTCAGCGCCTCGGCAACCTCGCCGGTGGCCTCGAAGGCGCAGATCACGACATGACCGTCCTCGGAGGACTGCACATCGTCGGCACCGGCCTCGATGGCGGCTTCCATCACCTTGTCGTCGGAGCCGGCCTTGGCGGAGAAGGTGATCTCGCCCACGCGGTCGAACATGAACGACACCGAGCCGGTTTCACCCAGCGCGCCGCCGTGCTTGGTGAAAGCCGCGCGCACGGCGGAGGCGGTGCGATTGCGGTTGTCGGTGAGCGTTTCCACGATCACGGCAACGCCGCCGGGGCCATAGCCCTCGTAGCGCACTTCCTCGAAGTTATCGCCGTCGGCCGCCGCGGCCTTCTTGATGGCGCGTTCGATGTTGTCCTTGGGCATGTTCTCGGCCCGCGCGCCCTGGATGGCAAGGCGCAGGCGGGAATTGAACTTGGGGTCGGGCTGCCCCATCTTCGCGGCGACGGTGATTTCGCGCGCAAGCTTGGAAAACAGCTTCGAGCGCCGCGCATCCGCGGCACCCTTCTTGTGCATGATATTCTTGAATTGGGAATGGCCGGCCATGGTCTGCCACCGTCGGTCGTTAAAGAGGCTGAGACTGCGGCGGGTTATAGGCCGTTGCCGCGCCAAAGGGAACCCCGGCGCCGGCTGACAAAGACCGGTTCAGGGCCAGAACGGCGGCAGGCTCTGGCTGAGGGAGCCGCCGATGCGCACCGGATGCACCTGTTCGGCAAGACCGGTGGTGTCGCTGATCTCCACGGCCACGCCGCACAGCGTCGCCTCGCCACCGGCCGGCTGGAAGCGGCCGGAAGGAATGCGGCGGGTGAAGCGGCCGATAGGCTCGTCGCGCTCCATGCCGATCACCGATTCATAATCGCCGCACATGCCGATATCGGTCATGAAGGCCGTGCCCTCCGGCAGAATGCGATGATCGGCGGTGGGCACATGGGTGTGGGTGCCAACGACGAGGCTGGCCCGGCCATCGACGAAGAAGCCCATGGCCTGCTTCTCGCTGGTGGTTTCCGCATGGAAATCGATCACCACCGCATCGGCCTCGGCACCGAGGGCGCAATCCTCCAGTGCGGCGGCGACAGCGGCAAAGGGATCGTCCAGCGGGTCCATGAAAACCCGCCCCATGGCGTTCATGACCAGCACCCGCGCCCCGTTGCGGGCGATGAACAGGTTCACGCCCCGGCCCGGCGTGCCGGGCGGATAGTTGACCGGCCGCAGCAGGCGCGGCTGGCGCTCGATGAACACCAGCGCCTCGCGCTGGTCCCAGACGTGATTGCCGGTGGTGATGCAGTCGGCGCCGGCATCGAGAATGTCCTGCGCGATGGCTTCGGTGATGCCGAAGCCCGCCGCCGCGTTCTCGCCGTTGACGATCACGAAATCGAGCTGCCAGCGCTCGACGAGACCGGGCAGATGGCGCGCCACGGCCTCGCGGCCGGCACGGCCCAGCACATCGCCCAAGAACAGAAGTCGCATCGCGCATCCCCGCGGCTGAACCCGGTGGCGACCGCATCCGGGCGGCGCCTTTCCCAGCGGTTCCTAAAGCGAATCATGGCGTGGGAAAACACCGCGCCGGCAGAAAAGCGCCGGTCACCAGCCTTGCCGCGACGGCAACGGGTCGCCGGGGCGGAACAGACCGGCTTCGGTGAGAATGCCGTCGAGCGGACGGTCGTGGGGTTCGGCCGGAACCTCATCCACCGCCTGCACGCTGAAGGCCAGCCCGATGGCACGCGGACCCGGCGGCACCGCCTGATCGAGCCGCGCCAATGCACGGTCGTAGAAGCCCTTGCCGTAGCCGACCCGGTTGCCATGGCGATCGAAGGCGGCCAGCGGCACCAGAATGACATCGGGCACGGCGATATCGGCGTGGGGCGGCGGTTCCGACAGCCCGAAGCGCCCGGTAATCAGCGCCTCGCCCGGTGCCCAGCGGCGGAACACCATGGTCTCGTCGTCCACCAGCGCCGGCAGCGCCAGCGGGAAGCCGCGATCGGCCAGTACCATCATCATCGGACGGGGATCGATCTCGCCGCGAATGGGGTGGAAGCCCGCCACCGTCACGCCAGCCCGCAGTCCGAGGGCATCGATTGCCCCGGCCAGCGCCGCCGCCGCCCGGTGATGATCGGCAGGCACCAGCGCGGCACGGCGGGAGAGCGCCTCCGCCCGAACGACAGCCTTGCGCGCGCGCAGCCGCGCGGTGCCGTCTTCGGCAACGGCGGCCTGCTGGGTAACAGCGGTTTGGGCAACGGCGGCCCGCGTCTCGTTCTGTTCGCTCACGGGGGGCATGCTCCTTGTGGCCGG